>CAZAWG010000155.1:0-4493 GCA_964488785.1 uncultured Oscillospiraceae bacterium
TTACGCTTCTGTATATGCCGTGTGTGGCAGCAATGGCGGCGATCCGGCGCGAATTCGATTCGCTCGGCAAGGCGGTCGCCATGATGGCATGGCAAACCGGCGTTGCATGGGTCTGCGCCTTCATCGTTTACCACATCGCGCTTCTTGCTTTGTAGGTGATGCGTATGGCAGACCTGATCGTTCTTGCGCTTCTTGTGTGCGCTCTCATGGGCGCATGGCATCTGAAAAAGCGCGTACCACACAGCTGCTCCGGCAATTGCCAGAGCTGTCGTGCGTGTAAAACACCCATAAATAAGGAAACAGATCAATGAAAGAAAAGCTTAAATATTTTTTTGGTGACCGCCATTTCTATGCCAAAGCCCTGTCGGTCGCCGTTCCCATCATGGTTCAAAATGGGATCACCAACTTTGTCAATCTCTTAGACAACGTCATGGTCGGCGCGGTGGGCACCGAGCAGATGTCGGCGGTGTCTATCGTCAACAAGCTCATCTTCGTGTATAATCTCTGCCTGTTTGGCGGCTGCGCCGGGGTGGGCATCTTCACCGCTCAGTTTTACGGCAAGGGCGATTATGACGGCGTGAAAAAGACCTTCCGTCTGAAGCTGTATACAAACGTGTGTCTGCTTGCCCTGTCGATGGTCATCCTGCTTACAGCAGGTCCCTCACTCATCGAGCTGTTCTTGCATGAGGGAAGCGAAAAGCTTGACCTTGTGCGTACCTTCGGCTATGCAAAGGAATATCTTTCGGTCATCCTCATCGGTATCATACCGCAGGCATTTACCGAGGCCTATGCCAGCACCATGCGAGAAACGGAGCATACCACTCTTCCCATGAAGGCAGGTATCTGCGCCATTGTGACCAATCTCACGCTCAACTATGTGCTGATCTTCGGTCATTTCGGGGCACCGGCTCTTGGTGTGAAGGGCGCCGCCATTGCGACCGTCATTGCCAAATTCGTGGAGCTTGCTGTCCTTTGCATAAGCGTTCATACCAAAGAAGCCTACCGCTTTCTGCATGGTGTCTATAAGACGCTACGCGTGCCGCTTTCGTTCGTTCGCTCGGTGCTTCCCAAAAGCGTTCCGCTTCTCATCAACGAAGCCCTGTGGGCAACCGGGGTGACCTCGCTCACCTATTGCTATTCCTTGCGCGGACTTGCCGTTGTGGCAGGCTACAACATTTCCACCACCGTCACGGATATCTTCAATGTGGCGACGCTTGCCGTGGGAAACGCCATTGCCATCATCGTGGGCAATCTGCTTGGCGCAAACAAAATGAAGGAAGCCAAAAGGACGGATGTACGTCTCATCGTTTTTGCGCTTCTTGTCACTCTGGTGCTTGCGGTCATTCTGTTCTTCTGCGCACCGCTGTTTCCGGCTTTATACAGTAAGACCGACCCGGAAGCAAAAGCGCTTGCCGTATCCTTCCTTCGTGTATATTCCTTCTATATGCTGATCAATACACTTGCAAGCTCGGCGTATTTCACCCTGCGTTCGGGCGGAAAGACGGTCATCACGTTCCTGTTCGACAGCGTATATATGCTGTGTGTGGCGTTCCCGGTGGCCTTTTGTCTTGCAAAATTCACCGCACTTCCGATCGTACCGCTGTACGCTGTCACCCTGTCGGTGGACATCATCAAGGCGGCGGTGGGAATGTATTTGGTCAAGAGCGGAAAATGGATGCAGAATATCGTAGATAAATAAAGCGTAGGCAAAGGGGACTGTGAGTTTCACAGTCCCCTTTGCCCTACTCTTCTAACGCCAACGCCACGCGGAAGGATATCCTTCGCGGTGTCGACAGCTCGTCAAATTGTATCTGATATACCGCCTTTTTTTCGTCCGCTTCCAAAATCGTGCCGGAGCCAAATATCTTGTGCTTCACCCGACTTCCCACCGGATACCCCACCATGCGCTCATCCATTAGGCTTTTTGACTGCGCTTCGATATAGGTGCGCGTCTCGGCGATAAGCCCCTCGCGCGGCGGCGCGGTAAAGTGGAGAAGTGCCTGATCGATATCCAACAGAAAACGGGAGGGATAGCGCGGTGTGCCGTCAAAATCGCGGCCTTGCGCTTCCGAAAGATACAGCCCCTTTTGCGCACGGGTCATGGCAACAAAGGCAAGACGACGTTCCTCGCCCATTTCGTCCACCGTCTTGATGCGCTTGGACGGGAATATCCCCTCGTTCATGCCACACAGAAAGACATACGGAAATTCGAGTCCTTTCGCGGCGTGAACCGTCATAAAGCGCACACAGTCCCCTGTGCGTGCATCGTCCGCGCCCGAAAACAGGGCGGCGTGGGCAAGATAATCCTCGGCGCGTGTCTCCTCGCCGCAGGTCGATTCATATTCATAGATGGATTGCTTGAGAGCGGCCAGATTGTCTAACCGCTCGGAGCTGCCCTCGGTGCGTAGCATTCTTTCATAGCCGCTCCTGTCTAACAGCTCAGATAAAACCTCCGACACCGGGCGCGCTGCATAGTCGCGCGACATCTGCTCGATGAGGTCGATAAACGCCCCTGCTTTTGTACCGGCAAACAGTTCATCTTTGGCTTCAGTCAACGCGATGAGTGCAGCGTAGTAGGAGCAGCTATTCTGTTCGGCATATTCCTTAATGGCGGTCTTGCGGCGATTACCAATGTTGCGCTTGGGGGTATTGACAACGCGCATGAACGACAGGTCATCCTTGTACACCAGCATTCGCAGGTAGCACAGCGCATCTTTGATCTCGGCACGGGCGAAAAACGGCGTGCCACTATAGAGGACATAGGGAATTTTTCGCTTTAGAAATACCTCCTCCGGTACACGTGTGACATAGTGCGCCCGGTACAAAACGGCGATATCCTTATAGTTCACGCCGCGCGCGTGTAAGCCTTCCACCTGTTCCGCGATCCACACAGCCTCTTGCTCGGAATCGTCCGCATAATGGCAGACCACCGGTTCGCCGCTCGGAAGCTGTGCGGAAAGGTTCTTTTCGACGCGTCCGCGATTGTTGGCAATGAGCGAATTACAGACAGCTAAAATTTCCGGCGTACTGCGGTAATTCTCTAAAAGAAGGATGGTTTGCGCACCGGCAAAGGCCGTATCGAACTCCATGATATAGCGAATACTCGCGCCGCGCCAGGTATAGATGGTCTGGTCGGGGTCGCCCACGATAAACAAATTTCCATGATAGGCGCACAACACGCACATCAGCCGGTATTGCGGCTCATCGATATCCTGAAATTCATCGATCATGATGTATTCCAGCCGCTTTTGCCATTTCAAGCGGATATCCTCGTTGTTTTCGAAAATATAGAGCGTGAAATTGATGAGATCGTTATAATCAAGCCCAAAGCACTTTTTCTGCTCATACAGATAGCCGTAGAAAATGATATCCTTGGCATTGTCGGCGTTTATATATTTCTCGCGCAAGCCCTCGATGGACATATGGATAAGCTCCTTAAAATAGGTCGGCCGCTCCTTCATTTTTAATATTTCAAGCATATCGCGTGCCGCCGCAAAGGTCATATCCTTTAGGGTCAGTCCTCGCTCCTCGTAAACGGTGGCAAGCATGGCATCGATATCCGAATTGTCAAGCACCAAAAAGCTCTCGGGATAATGCACCGCATGGGCATCCTCATGAAGCACCGACACGCAAAAGCTGTGGAAGGTGCAGATATAGCCGGAATCGCTGTCACCCACTAAATTATGGATGCGCTTCTGCATTTCGCCGGCCGCCTTGTTGGTGAAGGTCACACAGAGGATGTTTTCCGGAAGAATACCAAGCTCACCGACAAGGTAAGCATAGCGTCCCACCAACGTGCGCGTTTTTCCGGTGCCGGCACCGGCAAGAACGCGTACTGGTCCCTCGGTCGTTGTCACAGCCTGCCTTTGTGCCGGATTCAACCCGGCAAGACTGCTTTCCGGCATATGTTCACACCTCCATTCAGGTTGATTTTCGTTTCGTCAAAACGGCTTTTTTGAAACACTTATTCCTTTGCTATTTCTTATTCCGGTAACTTGCACCGGTTGTATTGTTAAATTTGTACAAAACTCATTGACAACTGCTGAAAATTATGCTATCCTTATAGAAAATATTAATATTTCCATCCAAATTTAGATTTATAGAACACACTTTTCGTGCAAAGCTTTCTTCTATGAGGACGGATATAAGTCAGCTTTGCACGCTTCAATTCAATCTTAAGGAGAGACACCATTGAAGGGGATCATTTGTGAATTTGATAAGGCTGGACGTATTGTTATACCCAGTGTGTTCCGCAAGGAATTGATGAACGGTGAGGATCGCCATGTGCAGCTCACCCAGACCGAGGACGGCATTCTTCTGTCGCGACCTACGCTTTCCTGCCAACTGTGTGGATCCGCGCATTCGCTGTTCCGCGTTGGGCAAAAAACACTTTGCGGTCGCTGTATCGCCGAAATCAAAAATTATTAAAGCTTTCTTTTTGCGCACCCGACATACCCATGTTGGGTGCGTTGCCTTTGTATACAGTATAGCAC
>CAZAWG010000156.1:0-4480 GCA_964488785.1 uncultured Oscillospiraceae bacterium
AGATTCTGCGGACCTCTACACATACCATCAAAACTGCGACTGCACTCATGGTGTCACTGTATGATACCTGTGAAACGACCGGCTATGTTTTCCGCAGTGAGCAGTTGGTCGAAAAGCCGGGTGAGGGGGAGACGGTCACACTCGTGAAGGATGGCGAGCGCGTGTCGCGTGGACAGCTGTTTGCCAATGTGTATACCGATGCCTCTTCGGCAGGACTTCAGGAACAGATCAACGCCATTGACCGTAAGATTGAGATCCTTTCCAAAAGCGTTGTGGATACCGATCTGTATGTAACAGATATAACAAAGACAGATGTCGAGATCGAAAGCTCCCTAAATGCGTTGTTTGAAAAGGTCGCTAACAGGGATCTGACCGATGCAGTGAGTATCGAGAATAGCCTGTTAGTCAGCCTAAATAAAAAGAAGCTGATCACCAATATGACGAGTAGCTATCAAAACGAGATCGCTTCTCTTCAAAGCGAACGTGGGGCACTGCAAAGCCGGATACGATCGGTGTCACGTGCATTGTATGCTTCTTCTGCCGGCTATTTTTACGGAGACGTGGATGGCTATGAACATATTTTTACTCCGGATGTGTTGGATTCTCTGACATTGGACAGCTTCCATTCGCTCATTGCAGCCTCTGCCGAGCCGACCACGGGCGTTGCCGGTAAGCTTGTGACCGATTTTGTATGGTATCTTGTCTGCGAGGCCGATAAATATGCCGTGGCTGGGTATGAAAAAGGACATTCGTATCGCCTGCGTTTTCCTTCCTTTTCGGATGATGTACTTGTCAATATGAAGCTGACGCAGATCCTATCGGAAACCGCTTCGGATACCGCGCTTCTTGTGTTTCGCGGCAATACCGCGCCGGAGGGCTTCCCATATTTGCGACAGCAGACGGCGGAGATCATCGGTCAAAGCTATACCGGCCTTGCTGTTCCCAAAAAGGCTGTTCGTATCGTTGAGGGCAAGCAGGGCGTGTATATTCTGGACGGCGATATCGTGCGCTTCCGCCGGGTGGAGGTGCTGTTTGAGGATGAGGAGTATTACATCGTTTCCCCTGAAGCACCTATACCGGATGAGCCGCAGACCGAGGATGTACCCGTCGAGCGTTATTTGGCGCTGTATGATAGTATCATTGTCAGCGGTAAGGATCTGTTCGATGGAAAGATCGTTGCCTGATAAAGGTGAAAAACGCCTGTTTTCAGATAAATTTATCGTAAAGAAAGTGTGTATATGACCGAAAAGTATTCCTATGAGCTGATCGAGAATAACCTTGCTACGATACGTGCGCGTATCGATGCAGCGGCAAAAGAGGTCGGACGTGACCCAAAGGAAGTGCGCCTGTTGGCCGCCACTAAAACCGTGGATGTCGATACCATCAATTTTGCTATTTCGCGCGGCGTGCGCTATATCGGCGAAAACCGCGTGCAGGAGCTTCTCGAGAAATATGACCGATTGGACAGAGCAAATGCCGAGCTGCATTTTATCGGCCGCCTGCAAACAAATAAGGTCAAATATATCGTGGATAAGGTTTCGCTCATCCATTCGGTGGATTCGCTGCGACTCGCGACTGAGATCAACCGACAGGCCGCAAAGCTGGATAAACGTATGAATATCCTGGTCGAGGTCAATGCAGCGAATGAGGAAAGCAAGGGCGGCGTGGCATACGATGAGGTGTATGCACTGCTTGAGGGCATGGCCGCTCTGCCACATATTCATGTGGTCGGTCTTATGACTATCCCCCCAAAGCTTGTTTTAACGCCGGAAACAGAGAATAAGGACGGCTGTTCAGAAAAAGTTTACAAAAACAAAGAATATTTTCGCAAAATATCGCATTTGTTTCTTGACATATCGGAAAAAAAGTTAGATAATATAGATATGTATGAATTATCCGCCGGAATGAGCGATGACTATGACGAAGCCGTCCGAAACGGAGCGACTATTGTGCGCCCGGGACGTGCCCTTTTCGGCGAAAGACATTAAAAATGTGACAAACATACGAATTGAAATAAAATTTGGAGGTATTATTATGGGTATCAAGGATTGGACAAAAAAGATCTTTCCGAGCGATTATGATGTAGATGAGGATTACGATGAGGAGTACATCGAGGAAGAAGAGCCGGTTCGCGAGGAACGTCGCGAGGAACGCCGCGAAGCAAAGCCTGCTGCACCGAGCTATACACCTGCTCCCGCTCCGGGCGCTGTCAAGCTGGCACATCATACAGGCTCTTCCATCGAGATTAAGGTGGTAACCCCCACTCGTTTTGATGCTGTAACTCAGATCGCAGATATGCTGTTGGATAATAAGACGGTTCTGTTGAACTTGGAGAATACCAATAAGGAGACGGCTAAGCGGCTCATCGATTTCCTTTCGGGCGTTGCCTATGCACTTAATGGCGATGTACAGAAGGTTGCGGATAACACCTTTGCTGTGACGCCGAATAACGTGGCCGTTTCCAATGAATCGGTCGAATCAGCCGTTGAAGAGCCTTCGCCGGAGCAATGAGCAGGGTAAAAGCTTACCCTGAAGCCTCAGAGCCTTTTGATTATGAAAAATAACTCCCTTGAGGCGCGTGTCGCCGACCTTTGCGAACGTGCAGGTCGTACCTATGTCCCCACCTTCACGGCGTTTTTGACGCCGGAGGAGCAGAGCGTCGCACAAAAGGAAGCAGAGCAATATACAGAGTTGTTTTGCTTAGCCTTTGGCGGCTTTGGCGATGCAGAGCGTAATGTCTTGGGCTTTTATGCACGCGATGTCTATGAGCAGCCAACAGATAGAGATGCTTTGTATGCGGAGTATGCCGCACAGGCAGGTCTTGCCTGTCTCCATATCATCGGGTCCGGCTTTGCAACCTTTGACCACCGCGCCGTCCTTGGCTCCCTTATGGCACTTGGACTTAAGCGCGAAGCCATCGGTGATATTTATGTGCCCGATGGCGGAAAGGAAGCCTATGTCATCGTCCTTGAAACGGTCGCTCCCTTTATTTCCGAAGGGCTTCGTTCGGTGGGACGGGATACGGTGAAGATCAGACCGGTCGAGAAAAGTGCCTTGCCGGAGCAAACAAAACGCTTCCGTGATCTTTCGCTGACGCTTGCGTCTATCCGGCTCGATGCATTTGTATCCGATGCGCTGAATCTTTCACGCGAAAACGCCAAAAGACTCATCCGTTCCGGACGAGTCTCGCTCGATCATGCGGAATGTACCGCAACCGATAAACCGTTTTCGCCGGGAGATCACATTTCCGTGAAGGGCTATGGCAAATTCTATATCGAGGCCTTCCAGGGAAAAACACAAAAGGATCGCTTTCGTGTGATCGTAAGAAAATACCTGTAACGACCGTGCTTTCGGCTTTACAGATGGAAAGGAACGCAAACCATGCTATCACCGACAGAGTTGAAGAAAAAAGAGTTTTCCAAGGCCTTGGGCGGCTATAATACGGCTGAGGTCGAGGAATATGTGTCCTATCTGCTCTCCAAATATGCCGAAGCAGCCGAGGAATATGCTGCACTCGATAATAAATACCGTGCGGCGCGGGCACAATTGGACAGCACCAAAAACGAGGAAAACGAGTTTTCCTCCATCGTTTTGGACGCACACAAAATGGCGGATGCACTCATGCGCGACGCGAATGAGAAGGCAAAGGCTATGGTGAGCGAGGCTGAAGAAAAGCGCGACAGCATCTTGAGCTCCATCAAGGAAAGCACGGAGCATATTTTGAACGTCTACAGTGCGCGTGTCGCGGCTGAACGCGATAAGCTTGCCGAAGCGGAGAGCCTTGTGCGCTCCTTTAAGGATTCGCTGTATAATGCCTACCGCGAGCACGTTTCCATGCTTGACCGTATCCTGCCGGACGAGGAAAATGAGCAGAGCATTTCCGAAGCGACCGATGAGGAACTACTTGACAGTGCCCTGTCGCTTGCCGAAAAGAACCGCTCTGCGGGGCTTTCCGAGGAGGATCTGCCTCCCATGCGCTCCGATAAGGATGCCGAACAATAAACGTAAAAACGCGTAATATCGTTAGGGTCGCCATGCTCTAACGATATTTGTGCGCATATTCCGTGCATCCGATATAGGTGCGCGGAGGTAATATCGATCAAAGGAGAAAACACAAGTCATGCCGAAGGATTATGCAAAAACACTGAATCTTCCGAAAACGGAATTTTCTATGCGTGCCAATCTTCCCACACGCGAGCCGGTGACCCAACAGAAGTGGGAAACCGAAAAGCTTTATGAAAAAATGCTAAAAAGAAACGAAGGCCACGATAGCTTCGTTCTTCACGATGGCCCGCCCTTTTCCAACGGAAATATCCATATGGGCACGGCCATGAATAAGGTCTTGAAGGACTTTATCAATAAATCCAAATCCATGTCCGGTTACTATAAACCCTATATCCCCGGCTGGGATAACAATGGTATGAAAATCGAAAGCGCTATCATCAAGAAGAATAAGCTCGACCGCAAAAAGATGAGCATC
>CAZAWG010000157.1:0-2000 GCA_964488785.1 uncultured Oscillospiraceae bacterium
GCACCCAGCTCCTTCAGCGTTTTGGCGCTGTGATAAAAGGCGCCTCCCTTTGAGCAAATATCGTCAACGATGAGAATGCGACTGCCGGCGATGCGCTCTGTCGCGCCCGAAACATCCAGTCCTTCGATCTTGCCGGTGGTCCAGTCGCGTTTTTTGATGCCAAAGGCAAAGGGACGGTCGGTCAGCGCATTGTAGCGCTTCATGGCGCCTTCGTCGGGATAGAACATCAACAGGTCGTCTTGACCGATCACATCAATGACCTTAGCGATATTTTCTTTCGGTGTCCGGATGATCAGACGATCAAACAGCGCCTCGCTCACCGTTGAATGAGGATCCAATACCGTGACCGATGCAAAATCCAACCAGTTGATCATATCGGCAAAATACCGTAAGGTGAAGATATCCTCGTCGTTTTTTACTCTGTCTTGTCGGGCGTTGGAAAGTAGGGCATTTGCAGATGAACCTTGGAAATGCCGTGTGCTTTCAGATACTTGACCAGAAACATAAGTGCCGTCATTTCTTCGTTGCTTTCAAATTACCATGTCACCGTAGCGGAGCGAGCGGTGTCATAGTCCTTTGGCACTTCCTGCTTGATTAACAGGGTTCCATCGGGAAAATGACCAAGCTCGACTTCCTTTCCGTTAAGCAGCAGCATATTTACGCCTCCTCTATATCGATCTGACACATTTTCATGGTTTCCAATGCTGCCTGATGAGTAGCTTCTGTCACACCGGCACAGCAGGTCGCATCCACGCGAATGGTTTGCTCCGGAAAATGCGCTTTTAATAGCAGAGCGTTGGATACCACACAAATGTCGGTACAAAGACCGATCAGCGTGACCTCAAAAGCCTCGCTGCCTGCCGCGTTGGCAACCAACTCCGGCAGTCTTGTCGAGCCGAAGGTTTCTTTTTCAACGGCTGTATAGGTGCGAGCGTGCAGTGCCTCGGCTACTGTAGCGTTTAATTCCCATCCGGGAGTTCCTTTGATGCAATGTGGTACGGGAAGCTTTTGCCCTTCGGCTGTTTGCAGATATTTGTCTGTGTGCGTGTCGTAGGTGACAAATACATCGCCCTCAAAGGTGTGTATCCGGTGAGCTACCTTGTCAACAATGGCTTGTGCCTCCGGTGTGCCCAGAGCACCATCAACAAAATCCTTTTGCATATCAACGACTACTAAGATGTGTTTCATGAGAATATCCTCCTTCTATGAGCGTGTTTCGATTGTTTTTCTTTCAAATAATTTGGCAGGTCGATGTCCGACGCAGATCTCATATTCATCGGTTTCGGACACATACCCCATGATCTTTCGACGGAAATTGGCAGGTTGATCGACGATGTTGGTGAGAATTTCATATACCCGTTGCATCGATGAGAGCGTAAACCTTTTGGGCAGAAAACGAAAGACCAGATCGTAATCGTCGTGTCGGTTTCGTATCGTGCGAAAGGCCGCTGCAAGGATCTTTGCATGGTCAAAGGCGAGGCCACCGTTGTCGCAGATGGTATCGTGTATTTGCCCAAAGCGATCAAGCTTTTCCTCCAAAAGACAGCAATGCTGCACGTCGCCGTGCGTCAGAGTGATGGTTGTCCAGTTCTGAGCTTGGCGCTCAAAGGATACCGAAAACCACGCCGCCTCGGAAGCATCGTCGCCACCGTGGGGAATCACTTTTTCGGCATCTACCACCGAAACAAATGCGTGAGAGATCACTCTTGTGTGTATATCGCGCTCCGGATCACTGAATACACCGATAGGCAACAGCGCACGCGGGGGCACCTTCGTTTCTTCTTCCACCTCACGTAAAGCACATTCTTCGATCGTTTCATTTCGCTTTAGAAACCCACCCGGCAGTGCCCAATGATCCTTATAGGGGTGTTGCCCCCGTTTGACTAATAGTACCTGCAGGGAAGGGGTCGGCGCACGACGGGAAGAGACTTCAAGCTCGGCCATCGAAAAGATCACTATATCGGTTGCAACGGAAGGACGATCGTATTTGTTGGGGTCGT
>CAZAWG010000157.1:2100-4470 GCA_964488785.1 uncultured Oscillospiraceae bacterium
GAAAAGATCACTATATCGGTTGCAACGGAAGGACGATCGTATTTGTTGGGGTCGTTTACTTTGCTCGTAAGAAGCACCTCCTTTGTTATTTCTGTTTTAATAATATCACAATAATAATAAGTCGTCAAGGGGTTTTGATATTTTTTTAAAAAATTATCTGCGTGTGATCGCACGGTAACCAAGGGCGCAAACACCGGCTTTTGCCGAGAAAAATTCTGAAAAATAATTCTCGTTTTCAAAGCCAACATAAGCGGCGATTTCTTTGATCGACATATCTGTGTTGGACAGCAATTGTTGGCTTTTGAAAAACCTTTTCCCCAGAATATACTGTTTGGGGCTGACATGAAACGCCGCTTTAAAGGAATTGGAAAAATACACAGGACTGAGATTCATCCTTTTCGCTAACTCCTCGATTTTTATCGTTTCACAGTAGTGTTCCTCCACATACGTTAATACGGTTCTGAATTTTTCCACCTTGTCCGGAAGAATAGCCAAATTGCTAAGTAGATCCGCCATCAGTATGTGCATTGCCCCCTGCACCTTTCGGTTTGCTGCCGGCGTATTCGCTTTGTGGTTGCGGCAGATAAGGCGAAACAGCTCTTCTGTCAGGGCATCCCCCGGCACAAAACAACGGTCATATTGATGACGATACAGTCCGTAATCGATGAAATGGCAATAAAAGTGGATGAAATACTTATTCATTTCACCATCGATCTCACTGTATAATACCGATTCTGCCGGAATAAAATAGATCCTTTCGGGCAATAGCTCCAGCGTCCCGTCAAGCATATGAAGCATCGCACGACCGGATGTGTGGTCGGTGCGATAGTACAGCGCATGACAGCCCTTTTCCCCACCTGCCGGGTTCCAGATGTTGTAGTTCCATTCCTTGCCCACACGGCAAGAAGCGGCATTTTTTATGTAATAAGCACCGTAGGCATCGGTGGCCACTGGATTTTCCATGTTTTTTCCTTCCTTTGCTTGGCATGGGATCTAACCTGTGATTTGTTAAGATTTCCAATGCTTTTGTCTATTGACTTTATGATAACACAGTTTTATAATAAAGTCAATAAAAATCGAAAGCAGGTGCTTTTATGACCGAATACATTATGACGGAAAACGAATACAAAGAAGATATCATCGACTTTATCAATTATGTGTTTTCCCAAAATCGTTGTCCCCACGACTTTAAGACCATAATGCCCAAATCCTACAGCGATGAGGTGGAGGGCTTGGGTGCCGTTCATCACATCCTCCGAGAGGACGGCAAGATCAAGGCACTCATCGCAGACCGCATCATCGATACGGTAGTATGTGGAAAAACACTTCGTTATGGTCTGATCGGCAATGTATCGGTTCATCCGTACAGCCGGGGCAAGGGCTATATGAAGGAGCTGATGAAAAAGGCAATCGAGGAGGCGCGAAAACGCGATGTCGATGTGATGGTGCTTTCCGGACAAAGACAGCGATACGGCTACTTTGGGTTTGAGCCGGGCGGCACGGTTTTTGATTTTGTGGTCGATCGTGATAATATACGCCATGCCATGAAAGATGTCGATACAAGCGATGTATCCTTATTGCCATTGGAGCAGGCTTCAAAGGACAGAATACATAACGCCAAAAAGCTTTACGAAAGACGCATTTTTCACGCTGTTCGCGAGGAAAACGAATTTCCGCTCATCCTGAAAACCGGAAATTCCACCTGCTATATCGTTTATATAAACGGAGCTATGGCCGGCTATTGCCATGGTCCCTTTGGCGAGATCGTTTTAGAGAATGAGTCCGACTTTCCACGGGTCTTAAAAGCCTTGTTTGAAAAAGAAAATGTAAATGAAGCACTTATTTCGCTGCACCCTTACCGCAAGGAACGAATTGCGTACCTTGCGCGGCTATGTGAATACAGCCGCCTTCGACCGGTCGAACAGATCAAGGTGTTGAATTGGGAAAAAACATTAGACACTCTGCTTGCACTCAAAGCAACCTATGCAACGTTAGAGGATGGTGTTAAAACCGTATGTGTAGGCGGTGAAGCACTTTGTATGAGCGTATTTCTCCCGAAGCCTGTCTTTGGTGCTGCCCCGAATGGCTGTGGGAGGAAGAGGATATCGAACATGAGCCGGGCCTGTGGGGCACCAAGCATCAGCGAAAATGGATGGAAGAATTAGGCGTGAAGGAGCATTATGTTTCGATGAACGGCTTGCAGGAGATCCGATTGAGAAAGGAAGGATAATATGTCTATTGCAAAGATATTCCAACAAGGGTCTGTTACACTTTATGCGGCCGACACGGACACGATCTTTGAACCATATCCGGCAAAGTCCGTATTACCGCTTATGCAGCAGCCGGAGATTTTTACGCTGAAAGTGGGAC
>CAZAWG010000158.1:0-4445 GCA_964488785.1 uncultured Oscillospiraceae bacterium
GTTGCGGCGCGGCTTCCGCGCTATTTGGGAAAATTTGCAAGACTCTTTCGCGAGATTTTGAGGTTTGAGGTTTTGAAAACTCATGGCGCGAGTGTTGCGGCGCGGCTTCCGCGCTATTTGGGAAAATTTGCAAGACTCTTTCGCGAGAAGCTGCATCTTTTGAAAAAAACGGTTCATGCAAAGTATTTCACAAAACGGCATTGACATTAAAAATCAAACCGTGTATAATAAAATCGAACTACTTAAATACACAGCAAAGGAGCTTTTCTATGAAAGAAGCCATATACACTCTGAAAAATGAACATCTGACAGTGCGCATTTCCTCGGTTGGCGCACAGCTCCAAAGCATGGTCGATGCCGCCGGAACGGAATATATGTGGAGCGGAGATCCGGCTGTTTGGGGCAGCACAGCCCCGGTTTTGTTCCCCATTTGCGGAGCCTTGCGCGAGGATTCCTATACCTATGCCGGAAAGACCTATACACTTGCAAAGCATGGCTTTGTACGCACGCGTTTGTTTGAATGTGAGGAAAGCCGCGACGACCGTCTGGTGCTTATGGTCTCCTCTACGCCTGAAACCATGGAAGCGTATCCGTTTGCCTTTGAATTTCGCGTTATTTTTACGTTAGAAGAAAAAACACTGCATATTGGCTATACGGTGGATAACAAAGGAGCCAACACCATGTATTATTCAGTCGGGGCGCACGAAGCCTATGCCTGCCCGGAAGGGTTGGAGGCGTATGACGTTGTGTTTGATGTGAATGAGCCGTTGGTGCGCACAGTGTTGGATGGCAGCTACTTAGAGCATACCACAGAGCCGGTAGCGTCGAATGACAATGTGTTGCCCATGAAATACGGTCATATGGACAATGATTGTCTGGTGTTTACCTCCTTGCAGTCGCGCGGAGCAAGGCTACAGAAGCGTGGGGGCGGACGGGCGGTCTATGTGCAATTTGAGGATTGCCCCTATTTTGTCCTCTGGACAAAAAAAGGCGCTCCCTATCTCTGCTTAGAGCCGTGGAGCGGAATTCCGGATCGTGTCGATTCGGATGGCGTGTTGGAGCATAAAGAGGGGATAACGGTGCTGGAACCGGGAAAGCAGAAAACGCACAGGCATCATATCACGGTGCTTTCGTAGTTATAAATGGAAAGGGGCATACCACTTGAAGCGAGTGGTATGCCCCTTTTGGGATTCCGATCATGCCGTTAGCTTCGTCTCTTGGAGGGAAGCTGAGCTAAGATCACGCCGCACAGGATCACGGCACAGCCGATATAGCCGGCGGTCGTCATGCGCTCATGTAATAGCAGTGCGCCGCCGATAGCGGCAAACATGGATTCGGTGGACAGGATAATGGCCGACACCGTTGGATGCACACCGCGCTGACCGATGGTTTGCAGCGTATAGGCCACGCCGGTGGACATAAGACCGCCGTATAAGAGCGGAATGAGTGCCGCCTGCACGGCATCTGCCGAAACCGTTTCGGTAAAAAGAGCGATAACAAGGCTGAGAAGTCCAACGGTAAAGAACTGTGCGCAGGAGAAGCGAAGCGGTTTGATGGCGTTATTGAAGTAATCGATAAATAGAATATGGATTGCAAACGCCACTGCACAGAGAAGCAGCACGATATCGCCGAAGCCGACCGTCAGGCCGCCTGAAAAATGGCTGTTTCCAACGGCAAGGGACAGCACTGCCGAGAAGAACGGCGTGTCGTTTGAGGACATACTGCCCGAAAGGATGAGGAACAAGCCGACAAGAGCCAAAATCGCGCCGAACCAGGTGTTGCGCCCGGTGCGCTTTTTTAAGAATATCGAGGAAAGGATCGGCACCAGAACGGTATATAGTGCCGTCAAAAAGCCTGCCTTTCCGGAGCTTCCGGTGATGTTAATGCCCCACTGTTGGAGATTCGAGGCGGTGAACAGGATGACACCGGCCACGATCCCGGCTAAATAGGTGATCTTGTTTTTGCCCTTTTCGCTTCTCTCAAAGATCAAGATCACCGGAATGAGTGAGGCTGCACCCAGTGTGAAGCGAATGCCATTGTAATAGAATATACCGAGATGTGCGCCGCCGGAGACCTGTGCCACAAAGGCAAAGCCCCAGATGATGGCGGTCAACAGCAAAAAAAGCAGAGAGGAGGGTTTGTTTTTCATGGGATAGGACCTTTCAAAGCGGAAGTAGAGGCTTAGCGCAGAATGATGTTTTTCACGATACCGCCCTTTTTGGGGGCTTCACCCTCTACGATGCAGGAGACGGGAAGCTCGGTGCTTTCGCAGTCGATGTGCAGGGCGGCTTTATCGGTCTGTTTGACGCCGTTGACATAGATATCTTCAAATACGACATCCGAAATGGTGGTGTTATCGGCTACGGCGCGGATCTGCGAATAGGGGATACGTCCGTCCTCGGTGAGCACATGGATGTTCTTGAAGCGCACGCCGGTGATATTGCCGGTATGATCATCGTGCGACCACATGGTGTGGATGGTCATGACGGTGAAAAGGCTGGGCATATGCTTTTCGTTGGCGTTGACATACACCTCGTCCTTTTGGGTTTGCAGCTTGCCGGCCATGGCCTTGGCGGTATATTCGGCGGTGATGTTTTCAAAGGAGATGTTGGAAAGCTCGGCACTGTCGCCATGCTGAACGTCCATCATAACGGCATCGCCGTGGATGATATGGCAGTTCCGGAAGTGGATATCCGACATGGTGGGCGCGCAGGTCTCCGCACCGATCTCCAGCGCACGACCCCAATCGCACCACAGAACGCAGTTGTCGGCAAAAATGTTGCGCACCGGGCGTGTGGCGTTTCCGAAAAGCCCCTTGACCACGATGCAGTCGTCGTAGTTGCGCAAATAGCTGTTGCGAAGGACGGCATTGGTGCAGTTGGTGAAGTCACAGCCATCGGAGTTGTAGCGCCACATACCGATGAATTTGATGTTGTCGGCGATCACATTGGTACAGCCGGAAAAATGCAGTGTCCAGCCAGCGGAATTGACCACGGTAATGCCCTCGACAAGCACGTTTTCGCAGTGTGAGAACGACAGAGAGGAGCCTTCGCTGCGCTGGATATTGGAGTTGTCCAACACGCCATAGCCCAAAACGCGGAGATTCTTCTTTTCGGAGGCGCGGAAGCCGCCGTACACCACCGCTCCGGGAGCAATGTAAACGGTCTGGTCATCGTGTAATTCGGTGATTGTCTCTAAATAATGAACGCCCGGTGCGAAATACAGAACGTCCTCGTTCTCTTCGATACCAAAATCCTTTTCCGGATTGACAAAGACGGTCAGCACATGATGAACATCGTCGAATTCGACCGAATATTGTCCGGGACCGGGAAATGTGAGCGTGATGCAGCCATCTTGCACGGTCGGCGTGAGCTTATGCGAAAGCGGACGAACGGTCACGTTTGCAAAGGCTTTTTTGGGGGTGATGGTCAGTGTGACCGGTTCATCCGAGCCAAGCGAAATATAGGAGGTCGGCTCGGTCTGCTCAAACGGGCGCTGGTAGCCCGGCCAGACCTGATTGAGCGGAAACGCCGAAACGTCACAGCCGTATACGCCGATATTTTGTCCATCGGAGGTGGAGACGGTGAAGGTGTCGGTCACCTTTTCATAGTGAGCGGGAAAAGAATAGAGAGTCATGAGCTTTGATTCCTTTCAAAAAATGAATTATAAAAAAGACTTATATGTCCGGCTTTTCGAGAGTGATCCGCCCGATCTTCCCGTCGCGGAATTCATCGATGAGCATACGCGCACACCGCAGGGTATCCACCTCGCCGCCCGAAATGAGCAGTCCGCGTGTGCGTCCGATAGCTTCGAATATTTCAAAGGGCTGACGATCGGTGACATCCTCATGCGACAGCTTGAAGCGCTGCATCATCAAATGCGGGTATTTTTCAAACAGCTCGCGGCAGAGCAGCACGGCGATTTCTTCGATGTCCAATATTTCATCGCGGATAGCGCCCGTGTAGGCCAAATGCAGTCCCACCGTTTCATCATCGAACTTCGGCCACAGAATGCCGGGTGTGTCTAACAGCTCAATGCTTCCCTCGATGGTGACCCATTGTTGTGTGCGTGTCACGCCGGCACGATCCTGGGCCTTTGCTTTGCGCGCGCCATACAGACGGTTGATGAGAGTGGATTTTCCGGAGTTGGTCACGCCAAGGATCATGGCACGCGGCAAGCGGTGCATACCGCGCTTTTCATAAGCGGCCAGCTTATCCTTTAAGGCTTCGCGTACCGCAGGAAGGATCTCGCAAATGCCGGTTCCGGTCACACAATCGGTGAACAAGACCGTTTTGCCCTGTTCGGCAAAATAGGCTTTCCAGGCGGCAATGGCATTGGGGTCGGCCAGCGAGGATTTATTCATGAGCGTGATATACGGCTTACCGTTTAGAATTCTTTCGATATTGGGGTTGCGGCTGGATACCGGGATACGCGCATCACACAGC
>CAZAWG010000159.1:0-4398 GCA_964488785.1 uncultured Oscillospiraceae bacterium
CCTATAAGGAAGCCATGGAACGCTTCGGCAGCGATAAGCCCGATATCCGCTATGGCATGGAAATTTTTGATTTGACGGATACCGTTAAAGATTGCGGCTTCAGCGTCTTTTCCGGAGCAGTCGCCGGCGGCGGCTCGGTTCGCGCCATCAAAGCCGAAAATGCCGTCAGCATTCTGACTCGTAAAGAGGTCGATAAGCTGACCGAATACGTCAAGGGCATTGGCGGCAAGGGACTTGCCTGGATCCGCTATACGCCCGACGGCGTTGCTTCCTCGTTTGCCAAATTCATGACCGAAGAGGAAATGAACGCCATCACCGCCAAGGCGGACGCCAAAGTCGGCGACGTCGTGCTGATCATTGCGGATACCAATACAGGCAAGGTACTGTCCCAGCTCGGCTCCTTGCGTATCAAGACTGCCGACCGTATCGGCGTTGAAAAGAAGGGCATCGGTCTTTTGTGGATCACCGAGTTCCCGTTCTTCGAATACGATGAGGAATCCGGCGAATGGCTTGCTATGCACCATCCCTTCACCGCGCCGCTCGATGAGTGCTTAGACTATCTGGAAACCGACAAATCCAAGGTTCGCGCTAAAGCCTACGACCTTGTATTCAACGGCATTGAGCTGTCCAGCGGTTCTATCCGTATCACCAATCCTGCCCTCCAGAGCCGTATCTTCGACCTGCTCGGCTTATCGAAGGAAGAGGCCAACGAAAAGTTCGGCTATCTACTCGATGCCTTCAAGTACGGCGCACCGCCGCACGGCGGCATGGGCATCGGGCTTGACCGCCTGACCATGCAGCTGCTCGGCTGTGACAGCCTTCGCGATGTGGTCGCCTATCCGAAGGTTCAGAACGCTTCCGAGCTGATGACCATGTGCCCGGCGCCGGTCGATCAAAAGGCACTTGACGATCTGGGACTTGCGTTAAAGGAAAATACAGAGAAATAAACAAAAGGACTGCTGAGGCTTGATCGCACAGCAGTCCTTATATTTTTATGCGATGTACACAGTTCCACCGCCTGAAGGCTTTGTACTCCAACGTGACGGATCCAACGGCTCTGTGTGACCAAACTCTCCGCTTAGATCATTATCTATCGGTGCTGTTTTCGGAAAAGAGCCGTCCTGCGGCTGTGTAACCGGGAAAGAATCGGCTTCACACCCCTGCGTCTGCTGGATGCCGGCAGGCTGTACATAGGGTTCGGTCACATTCACGCTGTTTTCGGGTCTGCAATACGGACAGGTTTTGTTCTTTGAATATAGCTGAACCTGTGTATTGGAAAAGGCACGCGCCAGATAATCCTCGTCATACACCTCTACCGCCAAATACACACCAAAGGGCTTTCCGTTGATCTTGATAAGCGCATAGGTATGCAAAGGTGCCTTCACGCCCATATACGCCATCAGGTCATAGGCGATGAAATCCTTCATATAGGTGGCATCAGCCTGAAGATTATTCAAAACCATCTGCTCTAATCCATAGCAGGTCTGGTTATCGATATAATGGTCAAAATCCAATCGATAGCTGATCCGATCGCCCTGAATGCTGGTCAAGCTCGAATTTCCCTTCGGACGTAAGCCAACGCTCTTATATTCTTTCCCGTCGATCGTAAGGTCGCAGGCGATGTAGGGCTTGGACATCTTGTTTTCTAGCATCTCACTCCATACATCCTCATCGACCGTAATATCGATATCAATGACCTGTTGACCAAAAAGCTTTACCGGATACTCGTTATCCGACTGCTCCTTAGAAAGAAACGAAAACATATTGGGAAAGCAGGCGACAAACAGAGAAAACACAAGTGCTATGCTTATCAATTATAGGATGAATACACCAATAATGACCGAGCCGATCACAGCCAACGGGATAAGACCCGCGCCCAACACGATGCCGGCAGCGATCGACCAGAACAGAAAAGCTCTTAAGATTTGTAGAGCTTAAAAAATCCGATTTGAAAACATCCGAAAATTTGATCATTATAATTTCCCCAATTCTATTTATTGTTTTACATGGCTATCCGACACCAGCTGTCCGTATTCGACAGTCGCAGTCATAGACCGGATACATCAAAATGCCGAAAACCTTGTTGCGGCATATTTGGAAAAGTTGCTTGACTTGATATGCTCCAGCTGCACGATATCCCGAATGATCTGTGGAAGAAATTCATCCCACTTAACCTCCAAGATGCTTGGCTGAAACAGCTTTAATTCAGCCAGATCCCCGGTCAGAAAATTCTTTAGCGCTGCCGCAATCCGATCAGATCCAGTTCGCTCACATGATGCTTAAGTTCATTTCTTTGTCTATTCCGGCTTTGAACTGTTTATAAAAAGAAAGTGGAATCGCAAAGGTTTCTTTTTTTGCAATTCCACTTTTTGTATTTTCTCTGTTTACGCTGTTCTTATTTTCGCGTCAGCTTTTCCACCAGATCCTCTAACAGTGCATCACGATGGATATTAAACACATAGCGCATAAACGGCGCACGGTTCGTGTAGCTGTAGACGTGATCATAGGTCGGCAAGGCGACCCTCTCAAGGCTTGAAGCCATAAAACGGTCGTGATCGTTGAGTAGCCACGCCACCGCCGTCACATCCCAAATGCATTTGGTCCAGGTTTTATGAGCGGAACGCGCTTGCATATATTCGATCGTATTCTTGCATAAATAATCCCCGATCGGTGTGGTATTTTCCAGATAATGCCGTAATTCCCATTCGGAGACTGTAAAGCTGCTCACCACACCCATACAGGGAAGCTGTACAAACGGAGCCCCACTTTTCATCACAACACGTGCAGCAGCAATATCCTGCATCATATTGAATTCCCGTGTGTCGGCAAAATGCCGTGCATTACCGCCAAGCCACACCACTACCAGATTTTCTGCGATCTCCGGAGCCGTAAGCAGGGCAGAGGCAATGTTGGTGATGGCACCAATCGCCACAACATACAACGGCTTTTCGGGGGAATAGGCACGTGCGCGCGCGACTAAATCCTCACTTGCTTCGGAAGCGACCGGCGTTTTTTCATCAATAAGATAGCTTTTTGAGCCGCGATAGACCGGATATTCCTTACCCAGAAGCTTTAAAAGGTGGAAAATTTCCGCATAGCTCTTTTCCATGCCATCGGCAGGACTCTCAGAGCGGTCGTTGAAAAAGGGAGCGGCATAAATGGCTTTGGTATGAAGCTTGTCCGAGGAAGCAAGCAGATAGGCAAGGGCAAACTGGTCATCGGCTTCGTTGAAGGTATCGGTGTCTAAGATCACATCGACCGGTCCTTCCGGCACGGATAGATTCTGAAGATATTGTGCAGAGGTCATAGCAATGTCTCCTTTACATTTTGATTTATATTCATTGTACCACAGATCCGGTCGTTTGTACAGGTCGAATTGGATAAAAAAACAGACCGATCGTTTGTAGTAGGATTTTTTCTTGCATTTCCTTTCTTTTTATGCTACAATATCTATATCAACCTGATCGGAGGAACTTTCATGTCAAAAACCGTTGTTTTAGCCGAAAAACCGTCTGTCGCACGTGAGCTTGCCAAGGTGCTTGGCTGCCGGGGTCATGGCGACGGCTGTCTGATCGGCGAAAAATATATCGTAACCTGGGCACTGGGACATCTTGTCACATTAGCCGACCCGGAGCAATACGATGAAAAATACAAAAAATGGTCGATGGAAACGCTTCCCATGCTGCCGGAAAAGACCGAATTATGCGTCATTCCCGAAACTAAAAAGCAATATGCCGCCGTCAAGCGACTCATTAAGGATAAGGACACGGATGGTGTCATCATTGCCACCGATGCCGGGCGCGAGGGTGAATTGGTCGCACGCTGGATCCTGGAAAAGGCAGGCTATAAGGGTCCCATCAAGCGTTTATGGATCTCCTCTCAGACCGAAAAGGCCATCCGGGAGGGCTTTGCCCACTTAAAGGATGGAAAGGATTACATCCCATTAGCCGAAGCCGCCAAGGCGCGCGCCGAAGCGGACTGGTTAGTGGGACTGAATGTGACCAGAGCCTTAACCTGTCATTACGGTGCCAGCCTTTCCGCCGGACGAGTGCAAACGCCGACACTTGCGCTCATTGTGCGCCGCGAGGAAGAAATAAAAGCCTTCAAGCCGCGCGATTATTTCAATGTTCGTGCCGTTTTCAATACCCCGGACGGCTCCTTTTCTGCGCTGTGGAAAAACGACAAAAAGCTGTCTGCCATAAACGATATCGACACAGCCAACGCGCTTTGTGCCAAAATGAAGGGGCACCGCTTCACGGTGAACGACCTTGCCGCCAAGACCGTAAAAAAGCCATCGCCGGCTTTATACGATCTGACCGAGCTGCAACGCGATGCCAACAAATTATACAAGCTTTCCCCCAAGGAAACGCTTTCGGTCATGCAGCGTCTGTATGAGAT
>CAZAWG010000160.1:0-4375 GCA_964488785.1 uncultured Oscillospiraceae bacterium
CCACAGGGCTTTCCGAAATGCACGTTTTCTGCATATTGTGCTATTTTGGCGATCTCCACCGAGGACACACGTCCCTCGTTGTAGAAGTGGTTGAGCAGATTGCCGACCATATCCTCAAACGCCGCCGAGGAGGAAAGACCGGAGCCCTTCAGCACATTTGAGGTCGTATAGGCAACAAAGCCGCCGACAGCATGGCCGTTTTTGGTAAATCCGTCGCACATACCGCGCATGATAGCACTTGCCTTATATTTTTCCTCCGGACGAACCGTTTTCACATCGTTTAAGGACAAAATGTCCTCATCGAAGCCCTCGGAATGGATACGGATCTCGTTTTTCGTCGTTTTAAACGCCACAGCAATGATATCCAAGCTGATGGAAGCAGCCAACACACGACCATGGTTGTGGTCGGTGTGGTTGCCGGAGATCTCGCTTCTTCCGGGCACGGAGAACAGGCGCACCTCGGCACCGGCTTCCTCTGCAAGCAGCTCGGCATACATTTCCTCAAAGCGGTCAATGGCCTTCAGGTAGCGTGTCTGTACCTCGGAAAGCAAAGCATCCGAGCCGTAGAGCGCGCGAAACGCCTTGTCATATGCGCCGTTTTGCACGGCATTTTTTAAAGAATCCAAAGAAGTCATAAAATATTTCTCCTGTTATCGATCAAATTTTCAACGCTCAAAAAAGGCGCGGAAGGCCTTATATGCCATATATACATCGGTTTTGGAAACCACCTCAAAGGGAGCGTGCATGGACAGCACCGGAACCCCCACATCGACCGTGTCGATATCGAGCTTGGCTAAATACATGGCGACTGTTCCGCCGCCGCCCTGATCGACCTTGCCCAGCTCTGCCGTCTGCCATACACAGCCGGCCTTGTTGAAGATGCTCCGCACATAGGCAACGTATTCGGCGTGCGCATCGTTGGTGGAGCTTTTGCCGCGCGCACCGGTAAATTTGGCAAGTGCCACGCCCTTGTTGACGAACGCACTGTTGCGTGCTTCATAGACCTCGGCATAGTTGGGGTCATAGCAGGCGGTGACATCCGCCGACAGGCATTTGGAATGCGCAAACATCCGACGCGGATTGACACCGGCGTTTTCAGCAAGCTCTATGAGCATATTTTCAAAGGCAAACGACTGCATACCCGTGTTTCCTTCGCTTCCGATCTCCTCCTTGTCGGCAAGGATGGTGACGGCGGTGTAGGTCGGTGTATGCTCTGCCATATCCAAGATAGCCGAAAGGATGGGATAGGAGCATACACGGTCATCGTGTCCATATGCTCCAATGAGACTGCGGTCAAAGCCGATATCACGCGCACGGGCACTCGGCACAAGGCACAGCTCTGCCGACAGAAGATCGGCCTCGGTCACATCGTATTTTTCGTTTAACAGCGCAAGCAGCTTTAGCTTGATGCGTTCACTTATCGCCTTGTCGTCATACGGACGGCTTCCGGCAAGCACATTGAGATTTTCGCCGGTAAACGCGCCGCCTAAGGTCTTAGCCGCCTGATCCTTGCCCAAATGCGGAAGCACATCGGTGATATAGAACACCGGGTCGGTGTCCTCCTCGCCAATGCATACATGGATGACGGTTCCATCCTCCTTCACGATCACGCCGTGCAGTGCAAGCGGAATGGTGACCCATTGGAATTTCTTGATACCGCCGTAGTAGTGGGTCTTGAAGAACGCCATGCCGCCTTCCTCATAGACCGGATTCTGCTTTAGATCGATGCGTGGGCTGTCGATGTGCCCGGCGGCCAGGCTCACGCCCTCGTCTAAGCTTTTTTCGCCCATGACCACGGCATACAGTGCTTTTCCGCGGTTATTATAATAGAATTTATCGCCGGTGACGTATTTTTTTCCGTATTCGAATGCGGTAAAGCCGTTCTTTTCCAACAGCTTGACCGCTTCGGTCACGCATTCACGCTCGGTTTTGGCGCGATCCAAAAATTGCATATATTCGCCGCAATACGCATACGCCGCTTCGACTTCCTTGTCGGTGCATACATCGTAGGCACTCTTATTTTCGGCAAACAGCTTTTCCTTCAAAAGCTCTGCCGCGCTTTTTTCCTTTTCCATACACAGTTACTCCCTTCCTGTTGAGAAGCTCTATCTTAATTTTATTGCTGTTCTTCCGACAAAACGCTGCTTTCCGGTTCTGCTTCACTCGCGTCGGGCAGCCCAATGAGAGCGTCCCGCCCAAAATACAGCTTTTTATACACAAGCATGGATTTTCCGACCTTTTGCACATAGGAAGCCGTTTCGGGATAAGGGATATCCACAAGCTTGCCGTTGGAATTGTGAGCCGGATCCTTTAGCCATTCGTTGACACGTCCTCTTCCGGCGTTATAGGCGGCAAAAACCGTGTCCCACACACCGAATTCCGTATATAAGAGACTGAGAAAATAGGTTCCATAGCGGATGTTTGTCTCCGGGTTATACAAAAGCTCCGGATTGGTGCTTTCATCACCGCTTTTGGAACATAGCCAGTTAAAGGTGTCCGGCGTGATCTGCATAAGCCCCAAAGCCCCTTTGGCGCTGACTGCATCGCTTTTAAAGCTGCTTTCCACGCTCATGACCGCATAAATGACCTCCTGCGGCACGGCGTATTCTTCGGCATACTGAGACACGAATTCATGATAAGGCAGGGGATGCGTGCGTTCCAAAATTTTATCCTGCACGAACATCCACAAGGTGGCAAAGCCGGCAGCGATCGCCAAAATCAAAACAATAACAAAGGATCTCTTCATAGCGTCTCCCTATTTTACGCATATTATTCTTTTACGCTCTGCATTCCAAGCTGTTCCAAAAGAACTCCTACCTGACGTGCAAAGCCCTCGGTATCGGCATTATTTTCCAAAATATAGTCACAGCGTTCTCTAAAATATTCCGCGTTCTTTGCCGATGCCATACGCCGCTCGGCGCCGGTACGGTCTAAATGATCGCGCGAAAGAATGCGTTCAAGACGTACCGCTTCATCGGCTATCACGCCGACCGTTACATCGCATAGACTATCCTCACCGCTCTCAAACAAAAGCGGTGCATCGATGATCACAAGCGGTACACCCTCGGCTTTTGCAGCCTCGATACGCCGGTGTACCTCCTCGGTGATGGCAGGATGGGTGATCTGATTGAGCTTTTGCAGCTTTTCTTTGTCGGAGAACACAAGCGCGGCAAGCGCTTTTCGGTCAAGCGTGCCATCCGGGCGTAAAATGCTCTCTCCGAAGGTGCGAAGCAGTTTGACCAGGCACGGCTTTCCCGGTTCGACTACCTCCCGCGCCACACGGTCGGTATCGATATGAAGTGCGCCGTATTTTTCCCGTGCAACACGTCCGAATTCGCCCTTTCCGGCTCCGGTCGGACCGGTTAATCCCAGAATACGCATGATGCTCCTCCTGTTGCTTCTATATTTTACTTCAGATCAGACAGATCAAACGGTGTACGCTGGTACACAAAATAATTGAGCCAATTTCCATATAATAAATTGGCATGACTTTTCCACATATTTTTTGGTCGGTTTTCGGGATTGTCATAGGGAAAATAGTTGACCGGCACATCCGGAGAAAGCCCTCGCGCCAGATCGCGCAGATATTCGTTTTTCAAGGTATCGGCGTCGTATTCGGGGTGACCGGTGACAAAGATCTGTCGCATATCGTGTCCGGCGGCTAAATAAACGCCGGTTTCGGGAGAATCGGCTAAAACATCGAGCATATCCTTCGAGCGTACATCGTCCGAGGATACCGAAGCATGGCGCGAATGGGGAGCGAAAAATACCTCATCGAAGCCGCGCACCAATGGATGCGACGGAAGTGTGACCCGATGGCGGTAAACGCCGGACAGCTTGTGTGGCAGGGAAATTTTCGGAATGCCATAAAAATAATAAAAGGCCGCCAATGCTCCCCAGCAGATGAACAGCGTGGAATAGACATTGGTTTTCGACCAGTCGAAAATGCGGCATATCTCGTCCCAATACGCCACGTCCTCATACGGCATATCCTCGACCGGCGCTCCGGTGACGATCAGTCCGTCAAAGCGTTCGTGCTTTATCTCGTCAAAATCGCGATAAAAGGAGGTCAAATGCTCCTCCGGTGTATTTTTGGATATGTAGGAGGCTGTTTTGACTAAGGTCAATTCCACCTGCAAAGGGGAATTGGACAGAAGGCGCAACAGCTGGGTTTCGGTGACGATCTTGGTCGGCATGAGGTTCAAGATTGCGATCTTCAGGGGTCGAATATCCTGAGAAGCCGCTCTTTTTTCGGTCATAACAAATATATTTTCGTTTTCCAGAATACCAAAGGCCGGCAACGCTCCGGGAATTTTGATTGGCATAGTTTTTTCCTTTCTGCGAAGCCGGAAGGCTTCAGTGTTCTCTCCAAAGG
>CAZAWG010000161.1:0-4364 GCA_964488785.1 uncultured Oscillospiraceae bacterium
GGGTGTCCCCGGCTGCTTTTTGGTTCTTTTTGCAGAAGCAAAAAGATCGTTCCACCACCCTTCGGACGAGCGAAAAGACAGTGAACTTCGCAGAAACTGAAAAATAGTCTTGCAAAATCCCCAAAATATGATATAATATGGTTATAAAAATAATCGTTCCCACAGGATCAGACAACAAATAGGAAAGGCTGTGACATTATGAAATGCCCGGTATGCGGACATCCCGAAAGCAAGGTGCTTGATTCGCGCCCCGTCAACGAGGGCGCAAGCATTCGCAGAAGACGCGAATGCCTTAGCTGCCAAAAACGCTTTACAACCTTTGAGATCATCGAAAGCGTTAGCTTTATGGTGGTCAAAAAGGATAAAACGCGCGAATCCTTTGACCGCATGAAATTGTTAAACGGTCTGGTGCGTGCCTGTGAAAAGCGCCCGGTCACCATGCAGCAATTAGAAAATGCGGTCAGCGATATCGAGCAAACGCTCCAGGCCTCTATGAAAAATGAAGTGACCTCCTCGGAGATCGGAGAATTGGTCATGGATAAGCTCAAATCGCTGGACGAGGTCGCCTATGTGCGTTTTGCTTCAGTCTATCGTCAATTCAAGGATATCACGACCTTCCGGGATGAACTCAATAAGCTGCTGGATCAATAAAAGATACGGCGACACGAAAAAGGGCAGGACACCTTCTGAAAGTGTCCTGCCCTTGTTGTCTGCGTTGCCAGTTTAGTCCGGATAGGAAATATCGTATTTCCACAAATAGTAGGGATTGACATACGCGCCGTTTATGCTGATGGCGAAATGCACCTGTGCTGCCGGCACAAAGACCGCTCCCTCGGCCTTGACGGCAAAACCGGTCGAACCGGCACTTCCTACGGAAGCACCCTTGGAAACGGTATCACCCTCGGAAACGCCAATGCTCGAAAGGTGATAATAATATGAGAAGATCGAACAGCCGTGATCGATGATGACCGTACCGCCGGTCAGAGTAAGATTTCCTGCGAAAACGACCTTTCCGGTGTTGGAAGCATATACCGGGTCGCCCTCATTCATAGCGATATCTAAGCCATAGTGGAGATAATCCTTTTGATACAGCGAATTGACCACACGATGTGTGCCATATTGCGCCATACCATTTCCGGTAACACCTGCATTTGCAGCATCCGGATAGTTGAAGCGTCCGTTCCACAGGGGCGCCGGCTCACTGACAGCAGTCCTTGCAGCAATGGTGGAATCCAATTCGGCGAAGGAGGCCTCGGAGAAGACGGTCTGCAGTGCAGCATCGCTGACCATATGCTCTTGCTTTGTGGTGGCAGGGTTCTTTCCTTCACGCACAGCAATCGGAATGATCTGCGAAGAGCCATCCGAAAGCGTAAAGGTAACAGAGGTCTGTGTAGCCGGAGTATAGGTATACTGAACCGGCAAGAAGGTGTAATCATAGCCATCCGCGAACCGATAGACCTTTAATTCGGTGGGAAACGGATAATCGGCACACGAAACCGTCAGCGTGTCGCCGGCATTGAAGTTTTGGATTTTGATCGCCTTGAAATCGCCCTTATTGATCTTATTATTCGTCATGGAATAGGTCGGCGCTACATCATATAACAGCTTTCCGGTATACGTGACATTTCCGTAATATTCCGCACCTTCCTTTTGCAGCCATTCGGCACGGATGACGAGATCGTATTCTGTATCGCTGTCGCTCATGATCGAAGCATTGAGCAGATTCGCCCAATCGCCCTCATGCCGCGTCACGCCATCCTTGGAGACCGTGACCAAAACGGTATCAGGCTGTACACCGCTATAGAAGGAAAGCAAACCAATGGAGGAAAGCGAAATGCGCACGGTCGTGCGTTCACCGACATCGGGAATCTCCTTCGAAGCATAATTTCCATCGGCATCCAAATAGTTCCAAACGCCGCTTGTAGCCGCAAGTGTGACCGGCTCGGCTGATGCACCGGACACAGCAGCAAAGGGAACCACCGCGAAAGAATTGACCGAGGCGAATTCCTCACGGGCAAGTAGTGTCGTGGCATCCTTTTGGGTCAGAAGATAATATGCGCCGTTTGGATCGATGAAGATGCAGCTGTCCGACGCATTTAACATATAGAAGGAATAGGTCTGTGTCACACCATCGTTTTCGGTAAGCGTGACAGTATAGGGAAATTCTGCCGAAAGATCGCGATAATTTCCATCAATGAGCTGTGCGCGTTCTAACACAGACGCATACAATTCAAAGGAGCTTTTATCGGTAAAAGAGGCGGTATTCCCATAGGGAGAGCTGACAGACAGAGCCGTGACGCGATGAGCGGAAACCGTATCGATGTCTTTATGGAAAGCAAAATAGACAGCGAGTACAGTCGGAAGAAGCAGGATAAGGGCGACGATCAATAAGCGCACCTTGTTTTTGCCGTTATACACAGAGCTGTTCATAAACACCGAGCCTTTCTGTAGATTTAGAGTAAACGTATAAATAGATATATACATTATACCTCTTTTTTTGTCTGCCGTCAATCCCCTTTAAAAAGATTTAAAAAAATATCGTGTTCTTAGTCAAGCTTACGCGTCATTCGGCGAACCGGAAGAAGGTCAATCCGCACACGCCTGCAAAAAACAGGAAAAAATCTTTGCCGGAAGCGCTGTGTTATCGCCATTGCCATCGCATAGAACAACCACAATATATTTCGGTTTCTCCATGGGATATACCCCGGCGAATATACGGTGAATGACTTCTTCGCCGTTTTTATATTGCCCACTCTGCGCCGTGGCAGTCTTGCCGCCGATCGATATCCCGGCGACCTGTGCGGCACGCCCCGTTCCTTTGGTCACGCACGCGCACATCATACGTCGCATATATAAGACTGTTTTTTCGCTCAACACCCTTTGTTTCAGACTGTCGGCAAAGGTATAACCCTCGCCTTTGTCATATATCCCCCGAACCAGCCGCACATCGCGCTTCATCCCGGTGGCTGCGGTCGCATACAGAGCTGCCAAATCGACCGGTGTAACAAGAACATCCCCCTGTCCGATGCTGACGTTGGCCAAATATGCCGGACTTTCACGCATGGCGCGCTTGGGCAGATGCGCTCCCGGAACATACAGCCCTCCCAAAGAACGGCAGCTGCCCAAGCCAAGCCTTTGTGCCATATCCACAAGTGCATCTAAGCCTAACTCCTGCGCTAGCCGGATAAAATAAACATTGCAGGAGTCGGCATAGGCTTGCTCCATGGTCAAAGCTCCATGCCCGGTTCGTTTGTGACAGTGAAAAGCCTTGCCACCGACCGTAATGCTGCCGGTGCATTCGCAGGAAAAACCGAAATAGGTGCTATCCTTTTCCAAGGCGGCACACGCGGTGACGGTTTTGAATACCGAGCCGGGCGTATAGAGCGACAAGGCACGGTCGATCAGCTCTCCCCTGTCGGAATCCAGTGCAGCTGCAACAGCATCAGCCTCATAGACCGGACGCGACACCAATGCCCGCAGGTTCAGCCCGGCTGCTCCATCCAGACTGCATATCAGCGCCGCACCGCAGTCTAAATATTCATCGCAGACCCTCTCCAACGCCTCTTGCATGGAGCGGTCGATGGTAGTGAGTAATCCATAGGAATCGCTGTATTCCCCATCCAGCACAGAAAAAGCATCATCACGAAGCGGCACATTGGCAGCATCCGCCTGATACCGATAAGACAGTGTACCGGTACGCGCCAAAAGCGAGTTGTATTTTTTGTATAACCCATCCCGCCCATAGCCATCGATATCGCGATAGCCGAGCAAATGACGGCAGAAGGAGCCGGTGCTTTCTTCGTAGCGCGGATAGACATACACCCCACGCGGTGGCTTCTCGGTCGGCTGTGTGTGAAGTGTTACGGTGAAGGACTCGTTATCTGCAAGCTTTGTGAGAAAGGCTTCCCCGGGCAACGCAAGATATGGCTCTAAATATTCCAAAACAGCGTTTTTATCCTGTATGCCGCCCGGATGAACGATGGCAACAGCCCCGTTTTGCGTGTGGGATAACAGCTGTCCCTTGCGGTCATAGACAAAGCCGGTATGCGTGGCGACCGTGGCACGGCGGGTATACTGTCCGGACAACACCTCGGTCGCGGTGCTGTCGTACATGGCTAAGACCCAAAGGCGCAAGATAAGGGCAGACGAGAAAAGCAGGCAGAGAATAAACAGAAAATACGCGCGGTATGTGCCGCGTTTGTCCGGATAGAGACATTTTTCCGGGTAGAAAGAAGAGGTGAACATCAAGAGCTTCCTTTCGACGAAGTATTTTGGCTTCTTCCCACAGTTTTTCCCTTTTTGCGCAAAAAAAACCGTCCTTGCCGAAGCAAGGACGGTTTTTGGATATCCGGATCGATCCGAAT
>CAZAWG010000162.1:0-4336 GCA_964488785.1 uncultured Oscillospiraceae bacterium
TCCGTCAGAATCTGCTTGGTAAGCGTGTTGACTATTCGGGACGTTCGGTTATCGTTGTCGGTCCGAATCTGAAGATCTACCAGTGCGGTCTGCCGAAGGAAATGGCGCTTGAGCTGTTCAAGCCGTTTGTCATGAAGCGTCTTGTCGAGACAGGCAAAGCCTCCAACATCAAGGATGCCAAAAAACGCGTAGAGCGCGTCAGCCCGGAGGTCTGGGATGCACTTGAGATCGTTATCAAGGATCACCCGGTTCTCTTAAACCGTGCGCCGACACTGCACCGTCTGTCCATCCAGGCGTTTGAGCCGGTGCTTGTCGAGGGACGCGCCATCAAGCTGCATCCGCTGGTGTGTACCGCCTTCAACGCCGACTTCGACGGCGACCAGATGCCGGTTCACGTGCCGCTTTCGGCCGAAGCACAGAGCGAAGCACGCTTCCTCATGCTTTCCGCCAACAACCTGTTGAAGCCGGTCAACGGTCATGCCGTGACCGTTCCGTCACAGGATATGGTGCTTGGTTCCTACTATCTGACCCTCCTAAAGCATGGCGAACCCGGAGAAGGCAAAATCTTCCGCGACTTTAACGAAGCCATGATGGCCTACTCCATCGGTGAGCTGGGTCTGCACGCCCCCATCCGTGTGCGCCGCGAAAAGGTGCTTGAGGATGGAACGGTCAAGAGTGCCATCGTGGAAGCAACACTTGGACGACTCATCTTCAACGAGCCGATCCCACAGGATCTGCATTTCGTGGAACGTAACGAATCCAATGAGTTAGACCTTGAGATCAATTTCGTGGTCACTAAGGATGAGCTCGGTCAGATCGTTGACCGCTCCATCAAGTATCATGGAATCACAAAAACCGCCGAGGTGCTTGATAAGATCAAGGCCATGGGCTTCAAATACTCCACCAAGGGCTCCATCTCCATTTCCATTTCGGATATGACGGTGCCGCCACAGAAAAAGACCATCATCGCCGAGGGCGATAAGAAGGTCGAAGCCATTTCCAAGATGTACAAGCGCGGTTTACTTTCCAACGAGGAACGCCGCGAACGCGTCATCAAGATCTGGGAAGATGTCACCAAGGACGTCACCACGGCTCTTCAGAACAACCTCGATGAATTCAACACCATCAAAATGATGGCAGATTCCGGTGCCCGTGGTTCTATCAAGCAGATCAGACAGCTTGCCGGTATGCGCGGTCTTATGGCCTCCACCTCCGGTAAAACCATCGAACTCCCGATCAAAGCCAACTTCCGCGAAGGCATGGATATCTTGGAATACTTCATTGCCGCACGTGGCGCCCGTAAGGGTCTTGCCGATACGGCTCTGCGTACCGCTGACTCCGGTTACCTGACCAGACGTCTGGTCGATGTCTCGCAGGATGTCATCATCCGCGAGGAAAACTGCGGTGACCGTGTTGGTATGTGGGTCGAGACTATCCGCGATAACAACGAGATCATCGAGCCGTTGGCAGACCGTCTGCTCGGTCGCTACGTCATCGATGACGTGGTCGATCCGACAACCGGCGAAGTCATTGCTGAAAACGATACCATGCTTTCGGAAGCACAGGTCGATAAAATCCTTGCGGCCGGTATCGAAAAGGTCCACCTGCGTTCGGTTCTCAACTGCCGCACCAAGCACGGTGCCTGCATCCATTGCTATGGTGCAGACCTTGCCTCCGGTAATCCGGTCAATATCGGTGAAGCAGTCGGTATCATCGCTGCTCAGTCCATCGGTGAGCCGGGTACACAGCTTACCATGCGTACCTTCCACTCGGGCGGTATCGCCGGCGGCGATATTACCCAGGGTCTTCCGCGTGTCGAAGAACTGTTCGAGGCAAGACGTCCGAAAAAGACCTCCGTTGTGGCTGACTTTGACGGTCAGATCAGCATCGAGGACGACAAGAAGGCTCGTCACGTCAAGCTTACCAATGCAACAACCGGCGAAGAAAAGATGTATATCATCCCGTTCGGCACTCGTATGGTGGTCCAGGACGGCGATTACGTCACCCGCGCGCAGAGCTTGACCGAAGGCAACATCTGCCCGGCCGATATCGTTCGTATCAACGGCTTGAACGCTGTTTATGACTATATCATCAAGGAAGTTCAGCGTGTTTACCGCTTACAGGGTATCGATATCAACGATAAGCATATCGAGGTCATTGCACGTCAGATGACGCGCAAGGTCAAGATCGAAAATCCGGGAAGCACCGATTTCCTTATCGGTTCGCTTGTCAATGTCAACGATTTCAACGAGCAGAACGAAGCCATCCAGAAACGCTTGGATGCCGGCGAGGTCGGTATCGCGCTTGCGGAAAGCTCTCCTGTCCTGTTCGGTATCACCAAGGCTTCCCTGTCCACCGATTCCTTCCTGTCGGCCGCTTCCTTCCAGGAAACCACCAAGGTTCTGACCGAAGCCGCCATCAAGGGCAAGATCGATCCGCTCATCGGCCTGAAGGAGAACGTCCTGATCGGTAAGCTGATCCCTGCCGGAACCGGTATGCCTATGTACAAGGATATCGAAGTCACCGATAACGAGGGCAATCCGCTTGAGGTCGAGGAGCCGGAGCTTCCTGCCGGCTTTACGCCGTACGTGCCGTCTGAGGACACCGACGATATCGATGAGGACTTAGACGATGAGGATAAGGACGACGAGCTGTTGGATGACGAGGACTTTGACGACGATGAGGATCTGGATGATGAACCGTTGTCAGCCGAGGACGAAGCACTGCTTGCAGAGTTGGATAAAGCACTCGACAGCGGCAGCCATTCGAATAACTGAGACATCCGTTAGTCTGCTTCTTTTATAAATACGAAAGGGATGTAGCAAATTGCTACATCCCCTTTTCTATTCTGCCATTTCCGCAACGCTCCTTCCCTGCCGGAGCAATGGTCGTTTTCGTTAAGACCTGTGCCGAAGAACCGGATTGCTTCGAATCAGCTCCATTAAGAGGCTCGAAATGACCACCCCACCTACGCCCTGCATCACATTGGCCGGAATGCTGGCGGCTGCACCAATCCCATAGCCAAGCAGTGTCGCCTCAAAAACAAAATATCCAAATACCATCACTGCTTCAGCAAGTACCGAGGATATAAGCCGCGCTAAAAAGCCATGCCTTTCTCCCAGAGTACGATAAAACGTGAACGCGACAAACGCCATAAGACCTTTGATGACAAACGTTCCGGGCGCATACGTCATGTAGCCAAGCAGTATATCGGCAAGCATCGAGCCAAGACCGGCAGCCGCCGTCCCATATGCACCGCCCAACAGCCAACCGGACAACAGCACCATACAGTCACCAAGGTTGATATAGCCGTTGGTTGCCGGTATGGGTATCTTAATGACCATGGTCGCCACACAGGTCAAGGCGGCAAGCATGGCGGAAATAACGATCCTTTTGAGTTGCGTTGTATTTTTTTCGGATCTCATACGAACACTCCCTTTGGCAAGACCCGGATATGTATCCCACAAACCGACTGGGATACGGGGATGTTGACAGGCAAAATGCAAGTCTTTTGGTTTGTCTGATATTATAATATCATTTTTTTCGTCTGTCAAGAACCACGCATCAATTTGATAAAATTTTACCGAATTAACATAACCCAAACGATTTTTCTGCCCCTGCAAAACGTATAAACCAAACGCATTCCGCATATATTCATACCAAAAGACAGCTTGCCGGTGTGCTAACAAAGAAAGGGGCTTGACCAATGATCGATACCAAAAAAATACGCATAACACTTTCCATTTGCAGTCTGTGTATGCTGTCCGGTCTGCCGATATGCGCGGCACGAACGGATATTGCCGCCGTGTCCTCGGGCGTAGAGCTGGCTCTTTCCGGTGAATCGGCGTGTTTGATGGAATATGCAACCGGCGAGGTGTTGTACGAAAAAAACGCCGATGAACGCTTAGAACCGGCATCGGTCACCAAGATCATGCCGCTTTTGTTGATCTGTGAAGCGTTGGACGAGGGGGCTCTGACACTTACAGATATGGTGACCGGCTCCGAAAAGGCCGCTTCGATGGGTGGTTCTCAGATCTGGTTGGAGGCAGGCGAGCAAATGAGTGTCTCCGATATGCTCAAAGCGATGACAGTTGTTTCGGCGAACGACTGCACGGTGGCCATGGCCGAACATTTAGCCGGAACGGAAGAAGCGTTTGTGGAACGAATGAATCGGCGTGCCACTGAATTAGGCATGGAGAACACACATTTTTCCAACGCAACCGGACTCCCGATCGAAAACCACTATACCACTGCACGGGATATTGCACGCATGACACGCGCCTTGCTTTCGCATCCGGTCATTTTTGAGTATACCGGCATATGGATGGATTCCCTT
>CAZAWG010000163.1:0-4328 GCA_964488785.1 uncultured Oscillospiraceae bacterium
GCATATGATCGTCATATGCCGTCATGCCGGGATTGAGAACACTGTCGGTCACACGGCTTCCGTTGATATAGGCATCGTACACGCCGGCAGAGGTGGCATAGAGCCGCGCCGAACGGACGGTTTTCGCCGCGTTTACCGTGAATTCCTTGCGGAACATCGGGGCACTTTCGCTTTTGAGCGTGCCGGACGTTTTACGCAGGTTGACGGCCTTGGAAAGCTTGGAGGAATCGAGCGACAGCTCACCGTTTGCGATGGAAATGCCGCTAAAGCCATGTAAGTCACCATCGTCAAAGGTGGCATTCAGAAGTACCTTTCCACTGCCATCCTTGACCGAAAGATTATCGACCGTAAAGCTTTCGGGACTTGCCGAACGGAAGCCGATAAAGCCAAGCTCCAAGCCGCTTATGGTGCGTGTATCCTTGAGAACACCGTCATGGTAGGTCTTGACCGTGCCGGAGGTGCATTCGATGGTCATGTGATGCTTGGAATAGGCATTTGCTTTGGTCGATTCCAGTGTGGCGCTGGCAAGCTCGGAAAAGCCGCCGCTCTGGCATCTGTGCGGACGAAGCCGCAAATCGGAATGCCAGTCGAACGCCGATATCTGCCACATATAGAAGTCGCCATCACCCGTTCCGCCGAACAAAACGGAGGCGGCAGACGCCTTGATGGTGTAATCAAAATCGAGGGAAAAGCTAGTCAAGGCAAAATAGCCATCGGACTTAGGCTCCGAACGGCTGATCCATTTCGCACCGCTCCAGCCGGCGTCCATCAGCCCCGTCTCAAAGAACGCCGGGTCGCTGACGGCCGAAAGACCGTCCTTGTCGCACACCTCTACCTGCCACCAATAGCGTGTGGACGGTGCAAGAGACGCTCCGGCATAGGGAATGTCGATGGTTTCGTCCGAGGCAACGAGCGTGCTGTCCCAGACCGTGCTTCCGGAATTTAACGCTCCCTCCGAGGTCGCTACACGAATGCGGTAAGCGGTCTGCTTCTGCCCACGAAGCGTGTCTGCAAGCTTCCAGGAAAAAACAGGGGTAGTGCTGTCAATGCCGATCGGGTCGGTCATGTGGTCGGTCTGCATTCCGGTGATGCGAAGCGAGCTTGTCGTATTTTCGCCCTGCGCACTCACTGTACCGGCTCCTAAAGGAAGCGAGGTCATAAAGAGTGCTGCCGAAAGAAGCACCGATAGGATTTTTTTCATACAATCTCCTCCAATAATTTGTGAAAAATCATGCATTCTTCTTGACTTTTCCTTAGACTAATTATATAATACTTCCATACGAAAGTCAATGCACCATTTTGCCCACATATTGTACGATCTTGACCAAAGGAGAACACCATGTACGCCTATAAAGCTCCCCCTGCCCATACAGAGGATATTGTTCATACCTTTACCGCCGGTGAAGCGTTTTACACCTATAGCGAGGGCTATCTGCACGTTTTATGTATTCTGTCCGGCTGTGTGCTTGCCCGTATCGAGGGCGAAGAAGCCCGACTTTGCGCCGATTCGCTCATCGTTCTTGCCCCCTATAGCCGTGTGGATATTAAGGTGGAGGAAGCCTGCTGCTATCTCGCCTTTTTATTCGATTCCCCGCGCTTTTTCGATGAGATCGGCATTCCGGCTCTGTTTCAGTTTACGCCCTTTATCCCCAATGACCCTGCTCTTTCCACCATCTGCCGCGCTGTACGCCGGGAATATACCGAGCAAAACGCCTTTCATGAGACGATGCTCAATGCGCTCATCCAGCAATTGCTCATCCATCTGTACCGCACCTATCCGGGCAAGCAGAATGCCATCAATGCCGAGCTTGGCAAGCAGCGTGTTGTGCGCCGGGGACTTGATTATATTTTCGAGCATTGCCAACAGGGCATAAGCACACGGGATATTGCCGCATACACAAACGTCAGCGTTTCCTATCTGTGCCGCTGCTTTAAGGAGGTGTGCGGTGTGTCGCCGTTAGAATACTCCGAGCGCGTAAGATGCCGCAAGGCGCACGAGGATCTCAGCCTTGGCATATACACCGTGACCGAGATTGCCGCCAAATACCATTTTTCCAGCCTCGCCTATTTCAATCGCCGCTATAAAAAGTATATCGGTGCCATCCCCAGTGCTACACGTAAGGAGGCTCTTGCGCGGCATGAACGCGAAAAGGGGTTGCAAACTTGATTTTATATCAAATGTAAGGCTTTATGAAAAAGCGAAAACGATCCTGCGGTGTGCTATGTATGCTCCCATTTTTTCTTCTCACACTAAATGCAACATCTATTTTGTTCGGTTGCATTTACTTTGAGAAATTACTTTGAGCGTTTACTGATCAAAAAAATCGCATTTTCCCCTTGACTTTTATAGAATAATATGATAGAATAACAATAATCTAAATCCTTTAGGATAAAAGGGAGTAGCGGCGGGAAACCGTTGCAGATGCGTCAGTACGGACGGGAGCTTATGGAGAAGGAGCCGTTTTCCATTTGCCTTTGTCCCGCGTCTGCATGAAATGCGAGACTTTTATCGTATAACAAAGAAAGTTATGCGGTGAGGGTCTGTTTTTTTTGCCGTGAAACCGGAATAGGAGTGAAAAAATGGAATTCTTAAACAAAATCAGCTTTCTGTACGAAGGCGTGCAGAATATAAGCTGGCAGCATATCGTGATGTGGCTCATCGGCGGTATTCTCATATTTCTTGCCATCAAAAAGGATATGGAGCCGACCCTGCTTCTTCCGCTTGGCTTTGGCACCATCCTTGTCAACATCCCCTTATCGGGAGCCATCGGCGAAGAGGGTGCGCTCACAACGCTGTTCAACGCCGGTATTGCCAATGAGCTGTTCCCGCTCATTCTGTTTATCGGTATCGGCGCGATGATCGACTTTGCCCCCTTGCTTGCCAATCCGAAGCTCATGATCTTTGGCGCAGCGGCACAATTCGGTATCTTCTTCACCTTCTGCCTTGCTTCCGTGTTCTTCCCGATCAACGATGCGGCTTCCATCGGTATCATCGGTGCGGCAGACGGCCCTACCGCTATCGTTGTGGCACAGGCACTTGATTCCCAGTTCACCGGCGCCATCATGGTGGCAGCGTATTCCTATATGGCTCTTGTGCCCATCATCCAGCCTCCGGTCATCAAGCTGTTGACCACCAAAAAGGAACGTCTTATCCGTATGCCGTATGCCGAAACAGAGGTATCAAAAACCACAAAGATCCTCTTCCCCATTGTTATCACTATCATTGCCGGTATCGTAGCGCCCGATTCGGTCGCACTCATCGGCTTCCTCATGTTCGGTAACCTCATTCGCGAATGCGGCGTGTTGGATTCACTGTCCGAAACGGCACAAAAGGTGCTTGCTAACCTTGTTACGATTTTCCTCGGTCTTACCATCGCCGTTCAGATGGAAGCAGATAAATTCTTGAGGCCGGAAACGCTGTTAATCTTAGGCCTTGGCTTATTCGCCTTCATTTTCGATACCGCCGGCGGCGTGTTGTTTGCCAAATTCTTAAATCTGTTCTTAAAGCAGAAGATCAATCCCATGATCGGCGCGGCCGGCATCTCAGCCTTCCCCATGTCCGGACGTGTGGTACACAAAATGGGTCTTGCGGAGGATAAGGGCAACTTCCTTCTCATGCATTCCATCGGTGTCAATGTTTCGGGTCAGATCGCATCGGTCATTGCCGGTGGTCTGATACTCAATTTCTTTTTGAAATAAGGAGGAGTTCGGAATGAACGGTGTTACGTTTAATCCCGGTGCTTTTGTGGATAATCTCATCTATATGGGTGCCGGAATGTTCAGTATTCTGCTTGTTATAGCACTCATCATTGGCGTGGTCATGCTGTTAAACCTGCTGACCAAGCCTAAGAAAAAGAAAAACGAGCAATAAAACGAAAAGGACGAGTCATGTCGGCTCGTCCTTTCTGATTCATGAGGTCTCTATGCTTATCCATCCCTTTCCACCGTTGTACGATGAACATTCGCGCATTCTCATCTTAGGCAGCTTCCCTTCTGTCCAGTCGCGCGAAAGGCTGTTCTTTTACGGTCATCCGCAAAATCGCTTCTGGCGCGTTAGCGCTGCGGTATTCCGCTCTCCTGTTCCGACAAGCATCGAGGAAAAGCGCGCCTTTCTTCTGTCTCACCATATCGCCCTGTGGGATGTTCTGGGTGCGTGTGACATCACCGGCAGCGCCGACAGCAGCATCAAAAATGCCACCGTCAACGATCTATCCCCCATTTTATCTCATGCTCCCATCGAGCGCATCTTTGTCAACGGACAGACCGCAAAAAAATACTATGACCGCTATACCCGTGTTCAAACCGGCGTAGAAGCCATCGTTCTCCCC
>CAZAWG010000164.1:0-4306 GCA_964488785.1 uncultured Oscillospiraceae bacterium
TTTGCAGCGGCGCTCGCCGGTTGCCGCGCTAATGCACTCCTCACCCCTGCGCTTTCGCCGCAAAGGTCGCACAGGCCGTGTCGGTGCAGGTGGCGGCATAGCCGGGACCGATGTGTACCGCAGGCGCGGTGCAGTGATCGGAGGTATCATGATATTTGCAGCTCCGGACACGGCATACGACCCCCTTTATGTGTGGACTCGTTCCAAAGCTCTCGCTTAATTCTTCATCGAAAAATCCCTTTGCCACAATACTTGTCCCCTTTTCGTTTCGTTTCTCGGTCAACTGCCTGTAGTATGTGCCGGTTCGCTCTTTTTTATTCTTTTTCTATATTTTTCAGCACAGATACCTGTGCCCCATCGGAGGCTTCTATGATCTATACTATTGCCGATACCCACCTGTCTCTTACCACCGAAAAGCCGATGGATATTTTCGGCGCTCGTTGGGAAAATCACGATCAAAAGCTGCGCGAAAACTGGCTCTCGCTTATCAAACCGGAGGATACCGTTGTGCTTCCGGGCGATATCTCCTGGGGCATTTCCTTAGAGGAAGCCGAGGCCGATCTGAAGCTTTTGGATTCCTTGCCCGGACACAAGCTCATCGGCAAGGGAAACCACGATTATTGGTGGACGACCGTCAGCAAAATGAACGCCTTTTTCGATGCGAGTGGTATCCGAACCCTGTCGTTTTTATATAACAATGCCTATTTTGTTGAAAACACCGTCTTATGCGGTACGCGCGGCTGGATGAGCGAATTCGGTGTAAAAAGCGAGGATGAACGTATCATCCGCCGGGAAGCGGCACGTCTTGAGCTATCGCTCACAGAGGGCGAAAGGCTGGCGAAGGAGCACCCGGAAGCAAGAAAAATCGTTTTTCTGCATTACCCGGTCGTGTTCGGCGATTTTATCAACGATGAAATGTTGGATGTGCTATACCGGCATGATGTAAAGGATGTGTACTATGGACATCTGCACAATGTGCGTAAGGAGCAGCTCGACCCGGAATATTTAGGCATTCGCTTTCATCTGATCGCTGCCGATCATGTGGGCTTTATGCCACAGAAAATTGGATAATTGAAATCATTTTTTGAAGGGAGCATCCCATATGAAAACCATTTCTCAGATCGATCCAAATTTTAAGACTGCACCGGCACTGCCCGGCGGCAGTTATGTAAACATCGATGAACCGCCCTTTCGCGTCTATGGCGTTCAAAAGGATGAGGTGGGCTATTACCGCATGACTCCATCGGTCGCCGAACAGGTCAATGAGGGCGTGATCGGACTAAATCGCCATACCGCCGGCGGCACGATCAAATTCCGCACCAATGCCACAACGCTGTCCCTGCGTGCCGAGAAGCCGGCGGAGTGCTATGCTTTTCCCCATATGACGATGGTCGCTTCGGCCGGCTTCAATGCCTATTGCGGCAATCAGCTGCTTGGCTCCTTTTTCCCGCGCCTTTGCTATGAGAACGAAAGTATTATACTCGGCTCTTTTTCGGGACAGATCGATTTTGCCGGTGCCTCCTCGTTAAAGGATGCCGAAGGCTTTTTCGATGTCACCTTGTATATGCCCTTGTATGGCGCCTATGGCGACATTTCGCTGTGCGTGCCGGAGGGCTTCGAATTCCGTGCCTCGGAGCCCTTTCCCAATGAAAAGCCGATCGTCTTTTATGGCTCCTCCATCACACAGGGGGCTTGTTCGGATGCACCGGGAAATGCGTATATCAACATTCTTTCACGTCGGTTGGATCGGTATTGCCTGAACCTTGGCTTTTCGGGCAGTGCCCGTGCCGAGGATGCTATGATCGAATATTTAGCCGGCTTGGATATGTCGATCTTTGTGCTTGATTATGACCACAATGCACCGACAACAGAGCATTTGCAAAATACGCATGAAAAGCTGTTCCAAGCGGTTCGAAGCGCACATCCGGATATCCCGATCATCATGGCCTCCTCCATTCCGTGGCTTCCAATCGGTCGCTATGACCCCACACGCCGCGAGATCATTCGCCAGACCTATGAGCACGCTGTTGCAAAGGGCGATAAGAAGGTGTATTTCATCGATGGAGCTTCTTTCTTTGAAAGCGTTCCCTTCGATTATTGCACAGTGGAGGGCTGTCATCCCAATACGCTTGGAATGTATTTGATGGCAGAAGGCTTTTATGACGTTTTGAAGGAGCTTGTCTAACAGGAGAAGTGTATGACTTATTTGACAGAAATGCTCGAAACGCCCATACGCGCTCATCATGAGGTCGTGGTGGTCGGCGGAGGGATCGCCGGTGTGGCGGCGGCTTTGGCGGCGGCGCGTGAGGGAGCGGAGGTGCTGCTCCTCGAGCGTGAATTTATCTTAGGCGGACTTGCGACCGCAGGCCTTGTCACCATCTATCTGCCGCTTTGCGATGGACGTGGACATCAAGTCTCGTTCGGTATTGCGGAGGAATTGTTCCGGCTTTCCATCGTACACGGTGCGGAGGCGAATTATCCCCGTGCCTGGCTCGAAAACGGCTCACAAAAGGAACGCGCCGAGGGACAGCGCTTTGAGGTGCGCTATAATCCCCATCTGTTTGCACTGGAGGCTGAAAGGCTACTCCGGAAAGAGGGCGTAAAGCTGTTGTATGGAACGGTGCTTTGTGGGGTGCATACAACGAATGCCAGGATCGATGCCTTGGTGGTGGAAAATAAAAGCGGACGGTATGCCATCGAAGTGACTAAAAGCGTGGTGGACTGTTCGGGCGATGCGGACGTATGCAAGCTGGCCGGGGCAGAAACGGTCACCTTTTCACAGGGAAATGTGCTTGCCGCCTGGCATTATTACAACCAAAACGGAAATCCGGAGCTTCGAATGCTTGGTGCGTGTGACGTGCCGGACACCCAAAAGGACGGAAGCGAAGCACCGCCGCTCATCAGGCGCCGCTTTACCGGCTTAGATGGGCAAGAGCTTTCCGAAATGACCGAGGAAGCGCATACGCGTATGTATGAGGATATCGTAGCCTCCGGGCATACGCCGGTCACACTGCCCACCATTCCGCAGATCCGCATGACACGGCGTTTGGCGGGAATGTATGTGATGGATGACAGCGAGATGTTCAAGACGTTCCCGGATGCAGTGGGCGTATTTTCCGATTGGCGCAAGCGCGGACCGGTGTACCAGCTTCCGTTTTCCACGCTGTATGGAAAGGATATCCGAAATTTAGTCTGCGCCGGTCGGTGCATTTCGGTGACCGATGCCATGTGGGATATCACGCGCGTGATCCCGGTGTGCGCCGTCAGCGGTGAAGCCGCCGGACGGGCGGCGGCCATGAGCGATGACATGACAACGCTGGATGTGGCGCTCTTGCAGGAAAAATTGAAAGGAAATCTGATCCCGTTTCCGGGGGAGGAATAAAGGGGAGGGGATACGGCAAGTGCATTGCTGTATCCCCTCGTCCTTACTCCTACGCGAAAGAGAATCCTAAACGACTGCATATCTTTCCACACTTTGTCCATACTGAACCCAAAGGACATCCGGAGGTTGACAGCTATGAAAAGTGTATGGCAGGAACGTAAAAGGTACATTCGTTTGGCGCTTATCGCAGGTATGGTGAGCTTTGCCGTCTTTGTGTGCTTGGCAGGCACCATACCGCTTGCCGGGGAGAGGGTGAGCGTATTTACAGACACCGTGCGGCTTCGTGTGGTGGCGGACAATGACAGCACCCAAGCGCAGGAACTGAAAAGAGCTGTTCGTGACGCGCTTTTGCCGCAGCTTGCTCCCCTTATCGGCGCGTGCCGGACGGTCGAACAGGCAAGGGCGGTTCTTCACACACAGCACTTTCTTCTGGAGCAGACTGCTGTGCGGACCTTGCGCGCAAAGGGCTGTACACTGCCGGTGCATTTGTATTTACACAGGGAAAAAGCCCCGGTGCGCCGCTATGGTGCGTTCGTCTTCCCGGCCGGGGAATACCTGACATTACGTGTGGATATCGGTCAAGCGCTGGGGCACAACTGGTGGTGTGTGCTGTATCCGGCACTCAGCTTTTCGCTTGGTACAGAAGAAGTCGATACCGCGACTTTGGCGATAGACCGGGAGAAATTAGCCGCCTGCGGCTTCACGCAAAAGCAGATCGCCGCCTTGGAAGCATCGTCGGGAAAGCCGGAGGTGCGGTTCGCCCTTTGGGAATGGGTAAAGGGACATTTTGCGTTCTGAATCGGTTATGGTTATAGCACGGTCGGTTTTTCTGCCTCTTTCCACATACCGTGTTAATTGTAGCATTACAAATCGCCGTCCGCACTGCCTGTTTCATATCTCAATATTCTTTAATAAATGTGAATA
>CAZAWG010000165.1:0-4305 GCA_964488785.1 uncultured Oscillospiraceae bacterium
GTTCCACCACCCTTCGGACGAGCAAAAAGACAGTGAGTTTCGCAGAAACTGAAAATAAGTCTTGCAAATTTCCAAAATTATGATATAATGAATTAACCTAAGCTTGAAGGTGCTGTCCCCAAGCTTCCCCTTTAGCCAAGCAAGGTGAAACCACAAAAAGGAGATATTCTTATGTTTTATACCGATTATCTTGAATTTGACCATACCCAAACGGACTTGTTCCGCTTTTTAGGAAGAACCGCCGCCACGCCGGACGGTCTGCCGCTTTCCTGGAGCAACAGCGGTATCGAGTTCTGCTTTGAAGGCGACCGCGCCGAAATCCATTTTGCACCCTATGATTCAGCAGAGCCTGTGTATGTAAAAGCCTTCTTTGATGACCGTTCTCAGCGCTTTTGCTTAGCAGGAAATGCCCCCAAGGTCCTTCTTGAGCTTGACGAAAACAGCACACATACGGTTCGCCTTGTCCGCATTTCAGAGGGCGTTTGTCCGCTTGCTTTTCAAAAGGTTCGTATCTATGGAAAGGCTCCGCATTTTACCGGTGCGCCTACTGAAAAAAAGTGCAAGATCGAATTTTTGGGTGATTCCATCACCGCCGGCTTTGGCGATGTTGCGCCGCGTGATAAGAATGAATATGCTACCTATGAGCAGGACAGCACGCGCACCTATGCCTATCGAACCGCCGAGACACTGGATGCCGAAATTCGCACGGTGTGCATCAGCGGCGAGGGCGTTTGGCATAGCTGCGGTGCGGAGCCGGGTATCCGTTTTCCGAATATCTTCCGTATGGCGACCCGAACAGTCACGGAATACGACTATACCTCCTGGCAGCCGGATATCATGGTACTCAATTGCGGTACAAACGATGTTCCAGGCGGCACAACACCGGAAACTATGAAGATAGAGGGGGCAGCACTTCTCGATCAGATCCGCGCTGCCTATCCGAATGCACAGATCATCTGGTTATACGGCATGATGAACGATAAATTCAATGAGCCGCTTGCTGAAATGATCGCCGAAAAGCATAAGACAGACCCCAAAATGCACTATCTGTATGTCAAGGATATCTATGGCATGGAGAACGAGGTCGGTGCGGTGGGACACCCCAATGTCAATGCATCGGAACGCGTTTCACAGATGCTTGTGCAGTTTATTCGTTCACTGTGATTTATAAATCGAAAAGCGACTGGTCTGAAAGAAACCAGTCGCTTTTTGTTTTTTTGTGAAAAAGCTTATTACATATACAGCTTTGTCGGAAGCACATATCCATAAATGCAGAAGAAATGCATGATGCTGCCGGCCAGCACAAAGAAATGCCATACACTGTGCATATATTTAAACTTTTTCAAGGCATAGAAGATAATACCAACTGTGTAGAATACACCGCCTAACAGAAGAAACAGGAAGCCGTTTCCCGGCATACTGTTATATATGGTCTTAATGCCAATGAGACAAGCCCAACCCATGCAGATATAGCAGATCATGGAGAATTTCTTGAATTTCTCGATGCTTACCGCATTGAGCACGATCCCTAAGACCGCCGCTGCCCAGACAATGCCGAATAACGTCCAGCCAAGCGCACCGCCCAAGGTCACAAGCGTGATGGGTGTATAGGTCCCGGCGATTAAGAAGAAGATGGAGGTGTGGTCAAATACACGGAAAACCTTTCGCGCCGTGCGGTTGGTAATGGCGTGATACAGTGTGGACATGATGTATAGCATAGTCAGGCTCACACCGTAAATGCACGCAGAGACAACACCTTTGGCTGAACCGTACACCGCCGCCCGGACAATGCAAAGAACCAGTGCTGCCACGGAAAGCCCGGTGCCAATGCCGTGTGAGATCGAATTGATCAGCTCTTCGCTGAGTGTATAGACCGGGAGAAAGCTTCGTTTGGTCATATATTTCATCCTTTCAAAAGGAAAACAGAAACCTGTATACCTTAGTTCACAATTATCATAGCACAACAGATGAAAAAAATCAAGCATTACTGTGTTAAATTAAATAAAGCAAAATCCTTATACCCTGATTCGGTCAAATTCCACCCAGAAGGTTGTGCCCTTTCCTAACTCGCTCTCCACGCCATAGCGCAGCTTATGCAGCTCAAAAACGCTCTTGACGATGGAAAGACCAATACCGGAGCCGAGTACAGCGCGCTTGTGACTGGTGCTTTTGGCGCGGTAATAGCGATCCCAGATATAAGGAAGCTCCTCGGTGGGGATCCCTTCGCCGGAATCGGATATTTCAATGCGGACCTTTTTGTCGGAACAGGTCTGCCGGATCACCACCGTTTTATCCTCTCCGGTGTGATTGACGGCATTGTCCATCAAATTGTGCAGAGCCTGGCTCAGCTTTTGCTCATCACAGCGCACAAACGCTTCGGTGTCGGTGTGGATTTCGATGCTATAGCCATCGTTTTTGGTCAAGCTGCAATAGCGGTCGCGAATGCTTTCTAACATATCGGTGATACAGACTGTATCGTATTTTAGCTGTTCAAACCCGCTTTGAAGCTTAGAAAGATCGAGAATGTTGTTGACAAAGGCAGTTAGCCTTTTTGTCTCATCGATGATGACCTGTACGTTTTCCGGTGTGTTCTCGCCCGGAATATCGCGCATGACCTCAGCATAGCCGCCGATCATGGTCAGGGGAGTACGCAGGTCGTGGGAGACGTTGGCAAGCAGTTCACGCTGAAATTTGTCTGCTTTTCCCAATTCCCGTGCGGTGTAGTTGAGGGTGTCGCTGAGCTGCTCGATCTCGCGGTAGCCCTTGCCGGAAAATTCTGTATCGAACTTTCCCCGTGCTAACTCCAAGGCAGCATCGTTTAAGCGCACGATGGGACGGGAAATGTTGCGCGATACAAAAAGCGAAACGATAAGGGAAAAGATGAGCGCCAAAACCGAGGTGACCTCAAGCTGTCCTTTTAAGATAGCAACGGTCGAATCAAGAGGGGTGACCTGCACGTCGCTGATGACCATCAATTCGGTGCCATCGGCTAAGGTCGCAAGCTTTGCATACAGAAAATCATCCACAAACCGGTCGTTGTGGAAAAAGCCGGGACGTCCCGGAAAGAACTGCACGCCGATCTCCTTACGGTTATGGGTGGGATCGGAGGAAGATTCGCTGTCTTTTTTGTTCGCGTCTTCCCGGAAAGTGCCGGAGCTTTGTGATCCCTTTTTTGGTGAATTGGAGAAGGACTGAAAAAAATCATCGTTCTGGCGGTCATAGGTGTAATAGCGCGAAACCTCACCGCCATTGACCTTGGCTAAATCGTACAGACGAAGAATTTCAAAATCGCCGATATCGTGTGTGGCAGAGATCACGCCATCGCCGCCGGTGTATACGCTTTGCAGATCGGCTAAATTGACGATGCGCACGTTGATATCGCCCTGGAGGATGATGCGGTCGAAGATGTTTTCGCTGTTGTCACTGTCCAGATGCTCAATGACCTCTCGTGTGGCTTCCTTCAGTTCGCCGGTCTTGAAGTGTTGGTAAAAGCTACTGATGAGAAGCACCTGACAGGTCCACAGCACAACTAAAATAAACATGGAAACAAAGAAGAAGCTGAAAAAGATCTTCCAGCGGATGCGCATTCCGCCTTTATTATTTTGCTTCAAAACGATATCCGACCCCTCTTAACGTCACGATCAGACGTGCATATTCGCCGAGATTTTTGCGAAGAAGCTTGATGTGTGTGTCTAAGGTGCGGTCATCGCCGAAGAAATCATAGCCCCAGACATTGCTGATAAGCTTTTCGCGCGTGAGAGCAATGCCTTTGTTTTTGATGAGATAAAAGAGCAGCTCATATTCTTTTGGGGTCAGATCGGTCTTTTGTCCGTCGATGTACACGATACGCCCGGCAAAATCTACCTTTAAGCCTTCATATTCGAAGGCATCGTTCGAAATGCTGTTGGTACGCTTGAGTACCGCCGAAACGCGTAGCATCAGCTCCTTGGGGGAGAAGGGCTTGACGACATAATCGTCAATGCCGACCTCGAAGCCATGTATGCGGTCGTATTCTTCGCCGCGTGCCGAAAGCATGATGACCGGGGTGCGGTTTGTCTTGCGCAATTCCCGACAGACGGAAAAGCCATCCAAGTCAGGGAGCATGACATCTAAAATAATTAAGTCATATTCCTTTTCGCGAAACATTTCGATGGCGGTCATGCCGTCCGGCGCTTCCTCCACGCTGTAGCCCTCGAACTGGGCATATTTATAGATGATCTCACGAATTTTCTGTTCATCGTCTACCACTAAAAGCTTATACATAGACACACTTCCTTTTTTACATTCGTCATTTGCATACAGTAT
>CAZAWG010000166.1:0-4263 GCA_964488785.1 uncultured Oscillospiraceae bacterium
AACCGCTTTGTCTTTTCTGCTGAGCCATAAGCCCCATTGGGCGCATGGCGGACAATGGGCACGCGGTCGCACATCTCGTCTTTTCGTCTGCAATATTTCGTGAAATTTACAGCGGTGCTTTCACAGCGCAAAAAGAAAGGCAACACGTGCCGTACATCGCATTGCCTTTCTTTAATTATGTAAGGATCATTAAGATAACTTAACGTTCTATCTTACTTCTTTTTCTTGGAAACAAGAACGATCACAACGACCACAACGATCACAACAATCGCGATGACAACCCAAACGATCGGGTTGATTCCGCCACTGGAAACTTCATTATCGGTCTCAGTCTCGTTTTCTGCCTGAGCAGTTTCATCGGTCTTGTCGTCAGCGGCAACTTCGCCATTCTTTTCAGCTTCTCTGGAGAGGTCGTTAGCTTCCTTAGCGTAGTCTCTTGCAAGGTCGCTCTGAGCCTGAGCCTCTTCCCAGTTCTGTTCAGCGATAGCAGCATTGGAAGCGTCAATTGCATCGAGAGCTTCCTGAGCCTTTGCGATTGCAGCTTCGTTACCGGTAGCGGTTGCCTTTTCCATAGCTTCGTTAGCCTTTTCAGCAGCCTTATCGGTTTCCTTCTGAGCTTCTTCGGTCAGTGCAGCAAGTGCAGCAGCTTCCTTAGCAGCAATGATAGCAGCTACTTCTTCTTCAGTCATAGCAACACCGTTCTTAACATCGGTGATGTAGTAGGTCCAGCCATCTTCCGGAGCGATTTCGCAGCTTGCGATAACGCTGAAGTGAGCCTTACCGTCTACAAACACGTCAGCCATCGGGAATTCGTAAGGAATCGCGAAATCTTCGAAGCCATCACGAGCGAAGGTCATGGTGTAGCTACCGGTCTCGGTACGAGCGACCTTAACGGTAAGAGTGGTGTCAGAGGTGATAGCGAAAATGCCGTTCTGGGTTGCATCAGCGCTCTGGCTGTTGTAGGTCTGGCTGAAGCCGGTAACACCGTCGTAAACTTCGATGTAGGGCTTGCCGAAACGGATGAGGTCTAACATACCCTGGTTACCGGGGTTGTCGCCTTCAAGGCTGAAGTTGTTGGTGTAGAATGCACGGGGAGCTGCGAGGAAGTCGATAGCTACCCAGCAGTCGGTATCAGAGGTTACTTCGGGAGCCTTCTCGAAGTAAACAGTAGCTTCAAAGCCGTTCAAGTCGTACTTTTCGGTCGAAACAACACCGCCGCAGTTGTCGCCGCCAGCGTAGTAGCCACCATGGACGATCTGGAGACCCTTATCGGTATCTGCAAGCGTTGCAGGATCCTGAACATCGGTCTTGGTGCCTTTACCCTCATAGATGAAGAAACCGTTGTTAGCGGTGAACTCAGCGGCCTTGGGAGCCTCTGCATAGGCTGCCATTGCGGTAGAAGCAACAACAGCTAAGGATGCAAGTGCAATAGATAAAAACTTTTTCATGATCTGTATGCATCGGGAATGTGTATCCGATGCATTTTCCTCCTTTACAATTATGATTTTGAATCAAATTTTATGGCAGACAGAACCTGCATAACGTACGGCAAGCAAGTCTGACATAGTCTGTGTGGAAAAAATGAAGGGAACACGTTTGCTTATAAAACTCGGTCGTTCTTCACTCCTTAAATTAAAATTCTATGCATAAGCCGTCATAGGCGGTTTGCATTCCGATTGCGGAAAGCGCAGCCGCTGCGGCATTATGGGCTGGATGAAGAGTCTTTGCCAGATGATCGGCATATATCATGCCGTCCTGCTTCAGCATACCATTCGCATGAAGCACCGGGATCATCAGCTTTAACATATCGAGCGTATTATGCTCAAAGGTGCGGAAATCGTTCGACACGGCACTGGTCGCATCAAGAACCATGAGATCGACCGGATGGTGCATCAGATATTTAGCCTCATTCGTCCGAAGCCAGGCGCCATCCAAGCCGTAGAAAACGGACTTGCCGGAGGGCGTGTCGATGACATAATGGTGGGTCTGCTCATTTGCACGCTCAGTCAAATGATTGGATGAGAAAACATGAACGGTATAGCCATCGAACGAAAGCGTATCGCCATTAGACACCGGGCACACAGTAATGGACGGGTGTTCGGGCACCATATCGGTGCAAGAAGCATCCAGATAAACAGTGATCGCGCCATTATCCTGCGCTAAACGCAGAAGTGCTTCGCGTGAAAAATGGTCACTGTGCGTGTGCGTGATGAGAACCTGACGCACGCGTGCAAAACGCGCTTTTAATACAGCATCCTCCTCAAACTGATAGGTCATACTGCCTATATCCAATAATATGGTGTCGTTTAAGAGAGAATGCGTATATTTTCGAAATTCCTGTTCCGGCTCTGGTTTGACATAATCCGCCGCACCTGTGCCACAGAACAAAAGAGTATCCTTCATAAAGTTATCCTCCCGGTCATTCGGCAAAGCCGGAAAATTCAACCAAGCGTTTAAAGAAATCGATATGCGCTTCGTAATCCTTATCACTCATACCGGAGCGCTTTTTGCGAAGGCACAGATACGAATTCTCTTCAAAATCCTGCAAGCCCGGCAAAAGTGCACTTGCCTTTAGATCAGACAGCCGGAAGGCGCACTCATCATAAGCTGCGGCCGGTGTGTAGCCAAGCACCTCTTCGAGGCTCGACATATACTCCCTGTTTCCGCGATAAAACGAATCGTCCATGATATAGATGACACAATCGCCAAGCGCCAATTCCAGATTGAATCGATCGGAAGCAGAAAGCTCGTTCGGCTTCGTATTGACCTTTTGCGGAACATAGACCTCTTCTTTGAAATCGACCGCGATATTCCCATCGCCGTTATAATCCTTCGCGATAAGCTTCATGCTTTCACGGAAATTATCCTGTGAGGAAGCAGTCAGACCATACATGGAAATATGATAGACCGAAATATCCGGTGTTTTTTTAGAGAGCGACTGCGCAAGCGCCACAGAGATCATCAAAAGAGCTGCAAGACACACAAGGATCACATATTTATAATGATACCATATGTTTTCAACATTTTTAACAAAGCCGCGTGGTCTTGTGTCCTTATCCATGTTTTTCGCTCTCCTATGCGCAAGCTATCAATATTTCACTCTACCAATATAGCACGAGCAGTTGTTTTCTTCAAGCAAAATATGTTAATTTTTGGATAACTTCAAGACGATTTGACTATTCTTTTCGTTCAAGTTGCACACAATGTTTCCGGATATTTACAACTATATCATACCATCTTTTTTTTGATTTGTCAATGACATACACAAAATTTCCGTGAAAAAACTATATATTTTTGTCATCTCAAAAAAGAAATACTTTGAAAATGAGCAAGCAAAGACATCTTTACTTGCTCATTTATTGATCGCTTAATTGAAGTTCGCCATTTCTGCCACCGGCGAAAGTGTAACGAGTGAACCAAAGGCTGCCACACGAATCTCATCCGCCGTCATAGCGTAGTCCGATTCGGCCGTATACACCGAATACCCCTTATTCATGGACATTGAAACAGTCTTAGAACCGAGCAGACGACCATCCTTATAGAACGCGACGACTGCATCCGCATTGATAGAAGAATCCGGATTATAGACAGCAAACGCGACCTTCTTCTCCGCTGCATGGACCCAAAGTCCCACAACCTCTGCCTTTTTGAGATCCTTGACTACCGTCAGAGCCGGATAGAAGCCATCATTCGGGTAGACCCAAGCGGCTTCACCAAGACCGGTAAGTGCGGTCGCTGTTTTAAGCTCCGCTTCGGATTTAGTCGTAACCCCGGTCTGGGTTTTCTTTAACGCATAGAGGGAGGACATCGAAAGCGTTGCATTCTCGCCAACATTTTGAGAACCGATAGCAGCCTTACCGTTTTTAGCTGCATCTAACGAAAGCGCCGCGCGCAAAGCAAGCGCACTTGCCTCATCGTTCGAAGCACCAAGCCAGCCGACCAAACCACCGGCAGCGCCGGTTGCATCTGTAATCTCGCCGCTGTTCAGGCAATTTTCCAAAGCTACAGAATTCTGATCAGCCATCAATACACCGGCAATACCGCCGACGAAGGAGCTTTCACCCGATACACTTCCACGATTATCCGAGGTCTTTACAACTCCGCCAACACCATAGCCAACGATACCGCCGGCATAGCAAGGATAGGTTTCATAATTCAAGGCTGTGATAAGACCCTTGTTCTGGGTTCGTTCGGTCGTCCCGCTGTTTTCACCAATGATGCCGCCGGCATACATAAGTGCTACCGAATTGGTCACCTGTGCGA
>CAZAWG010000167.1:0-4256 GCA_964488785.1 uncultured Oscillospiraceae bacterium
GCTTGACGGCGACCTCTACGCGTTCCCCTGTCTCCACAATGCTCTGGGAGTGAGCCACACGGGTGGAGGTACGAAGAATAAAGGGGGTATCGAATTTTTCCGAAAGCTCATAGGCTTCCTTTGTAAATTCGAGACAGTCAGACGAATCAGACGGCTCCAGCATCGGAAGCTTGGCGGCGATGGCATAATGGCGCGAATCCTGCTCGTTCTGCGAGGAGTGCATACCGGGGTCATCAGCCACGGCAATGACCATGCCGGCACCAATGCCGGTATAAGCGGTAATAAACAGCGGGTCAGCCGCAACATTGAGTCCAACGTGCTTCATGGCGCAGAAGGAGCGCACGCCGCTGATGGCGGCACCAAGGGCTGCCTCTAATGCGACCTTTTCGTTGGGCGCCCATTCGGCATACACCTCCGGATAGAGGGCGGCTTCTTCGGTGATCTCGGTGCTGGGAGTACCGGGATAGCTGGAGGCAAAGCCGCAGGCGGCTTCATAAAGACCGCGTGCGACGGCCTTGTTTCCAAGCATAAGTTCTTTCATGGGTTTTGATCGTTCCTTTCGGTTAGTTTATGCAAAAGAGATTTCTATCTAAAATAAAGTAAGTATCGTTCCGTAAGATGCTTGCGGCAGAAAAGCCGCCTAAACGTAGTGACCCTTTAATTAAAATAACCAAGCTTTTCGCTTGCTTTATAATCGACCTTCAAAAGCTTAACATCGTTATTTCCGACTCGCTTGACATACTGTGACACACAGTCCTTTTCGAACAGGCGCTCCATGGCGCGGCGCACCTGCGCCTTTTCCAATTGATTCTTTCCGGCTACAGCATCGATGGTGCGCATAAAGGTGGGACGCGCATTGTCAGAGGCTTTCTCCAACTCGTATAAGCTCTCCACGATCAGCCGACAGATCGGTGCTAAGGGATCCGGCTCGACCTCGCGCGTTTTGGTCGCGGCGGTCATGAGCTGACCGGAAAACGCGCCCTTGACACCATAGACGACTACGTGCTTGCGGCATACATTCTTCAAAAACAGTACGACCGAGGTAAAATGGCTGTCTCCGGTAAAAATGATATAGGTGTCGATGTCTTTGTTTGCATAGGCGGTCTGATAGATTTTATCGAGCATGATAAAATCGGTAAAATCCTTTTTAAAATGACTGCCGCCGTTTTTGGTTTCTACAATGTCGTTGGTATAGGCACGAATTTTGTGCATTTCGTTCTGTAGGGACGGATTGGAAAAATCGCCGAAAAACGTATACGAGTGCAAATGATACTGCTTTTTGATCTCTTCGGTGAAGGAGGCAATATCCGGCTTTGTATGATAGCTTTTATCGAGTGCGATATACCAGTGCTCATAATCCACAAAGACTGCGGCGGTGGGGATATGGGAGGCTGCTTTTTTTAAAAATCCGAATATGACGGTATCTCTCCTTTCCCGGAATACAAATACTTACTTATTTTATAGTATAGCATAAAACGCGTTTTCTTGCAAGCAATATTTGACACAAAACGGCAAGTTTACGATATTTTTACGTTTTCTGTCTTTTTGGGGAAATGCTCTTGCATTTTGATCGTAAATATGGTATTCTATACGTACGATCAAAACGAAAGCAAAGGAGCGGCACATGAAATATTTTGACAAGCTGTCTGAGGCTGTTTTGGAAGCCTTTGAAAAGCGCGGTGTCTGTACCGATGCGCTCAAATACTGTGTAAAAAGCGATCTGTCTGCCGAGGGTGGGTATTACGATACCTATATCACCTTCGACAGCACACAGCTGTATCTCTTATCCGGCTATGACCGTCTGCAAAAAAAAGGACGGCATTATACGACCGGTTTTGATTTTGTGAGCTATGAGGAATTTTCCTTTGACGAGGTGGAACGGCTGTATGTAGACCGCTATTCCTTTGCTGCGCGGCTCATGGCACATCTTACGGATGGAAGCGAACGGGAACTGGCACGCTTTTCCATCGGCTATGGCGAAAAATTCGAGCAGTTCTGCCGCCGGTATGAGTGTATCCGAAAGGGTGAAACGCCGGACGATTCGGCTCTTGAGGACAAGCATCTGTTCTGCCCCAAATGCGGCGAAAAATATCCCGATCCCGGCAGACGCTATTGTCCCCACTGCACTAAAAAATACAGTCTGTTCAGCCGCTTGATGGGGCTGTTTTCCGACTACAAAAAGCAGATGCTCATCGTTTTGGCGACCATCTGGGTGTCGGTAGGCTTAGAGCTTGTTGCACCCTATTTTGGAACAAAGCTGCTATACGATGAAGTGCTCACCGAGGGCGGAAAGCTGTATGGAGAGCTGTTATATGTCATTTTGTGCATGGCGGCCTTTTCCTTTGTATCTATGGTTTTGCGCAGCATTTCGGGCATTATCATCAGCCGCATTTCCGCGCCGGTCATCCATACGTTACGAGTGCGCATTTTCAAGGCCATGCAGCGGCTTTCGCTGTCGTTTTTCACCAACAAGCAGACCGGCTCGCTCATGGGGCGGGTCGATCGGGACAGCTTTGATGTATACGGCTTTATCGTGGATGTTCTGCCACAGTTTCTCTCCAACGTCGTTAAGGTGATCGGACTTGTGGTTTTGATGTTGAACATCAATCCCATTCTTGCGGCGTGTATGTTCGCTGTGGTGGCGGTTGTCATTGCCATCGAATTTGTCTGGTTTCGCGGACAGAAGCGTCTGTGGCGCGGACGGGATGTAGCGCGGCGCGGCGTGAATTCCGTTTTGTCCGATGCTATCAACGGACACCGCGTGGTGAAAGCCTTTGCCAGAGAGGGAGAAGAGATCCGGCGCTTTGGCGGCAAAAACGATGCACTGTATACCGCCGAATACAACCGCGACCGTCGCAGTGCGCATTTTTTCCCTGTCCAAGAGGGCATTTACGGTATTTTCAACGGACTCATCTATTGCTTGGGTGCGTATTTTGTGCTGAACGGTGATCTTGCCTTTGGTGGATTGACCTTACTGATCAGCTATTTCGGTATCGTCTGGGGACCAATGTATTTCTTTATGTACATGGGCAATGACTGGGCGCGCTGCATAGATGCCGCCAGCCGTATGTTTGAGATCTTAGACAGCGAACCGACCGTTAAGCCGCCGAAGGATCCGGTCACCGTGCCGGAAGGCGAATTAAAGGGCGATATCGAATTCAAGAATGTCTCGTTCGAATACGATGCCGGACGTCCCATCCTAAAGGAGCTGTCCTTTAAGACGAAAGCCGGACAGTTCACCGGACTGGTCGGAAAGACCGGGGCCGGAAAATCCACCATCATTCAGCTCATCTCGCGTATGTACGATGTCACCGGTGGGGAGATCACCATCGATGGCTTCCCGGTCAAGCGCATTCCCTTTGAGGTGCTGCGAAAAAGCATTGGTGTGGTGTCGCAGGAAACGTATCTGTTTATGGGCACCATCGCCGACAATATCCGTTATGCCCGTCCGGATGCCAGCATGGAGGAGGTCATCGAGGCCGCCAAAAATGCCGGTGCCCACGATTTCATTCTCAAGCTTCCCAATGCCTATGACACCGTGACCGGCAGCGGTGGGATCAGTCTGTCCGGCGGAGAAAAGCAACGTATCTCCATTGCGCGCGCCCTTATTCAAAAGCCGCGCATTCTGATCTTAGACGAAGCTACCGCCGCTATGGATACCGCCACCGAGCGCAAAATTCAAAATGCCATTGACCGTCTGAAGGAGGGGCGTACCGTTATCGCCATTGCACACCGCCTATCGACTCTGCGCGATGCCGACACGCTGTATGTCATTGAAAACGGACGCTTGGCGGAAAGCGGCACGCACAGTGAACTGGTTCGCACCAAAGGAAAATATTATGAGCTGTATAAGCTCCAATCCGAAGCCTTAAAGGCTGTCGGTATCGAGTAAAAAACGAGTGAAGCGCTCACGGAAAGGAGCATACATATATGGAAACGACCGAAAAAACGACCCTGCCGCCGGAAGCCGTCATGCCGCAGGAGGAGGATGACCGCCTGGTCCTATTAGACGCAGAAGGTCTTTCCTTTGTGCGCGAAAAGGATGGCTATCTGTCGCTGACCTATAAAAACGCGCATTTCGATCACGTCACGCTCACGCGCCTTGTTCCCTTTGAAAGTGATGAAAGCTATATCAGTGTCAGCTTCCGCAAAAACGAGGATGAATGGAAGGAGCTTGGCGTGATACGCGAATTGTCTGCTCTTTCGGAGGAAAATCAGACCACGGCACGCGCCTATTTGGAGTACAAATATTACAT
>CAZAWG010000168.1:0-4234 GCA_964488785.1 uncultured Oscillospiraceae bacterium
CTATACACCCTATATCCCCGGCTGGGATAACCATGGTATGCCCATCGAAAGCGCTATCATCAAGAAGAATAAGCTCGACCGCAAAAAGATGAGCATCTCCGAATTCCGCTCCGCCTGCGAGAAATTCGCGGCAAACTTTGTGGATATCCAGATGACCTCCTTCAAGCGCCTTGGTGCCCTTGGCGATTGGGAGCAGCCGTATCTTACCATGAAGCCCTCCTTCGAAGCAGAAGAGGTCAGGGTCTTTGGTGAAATGTACAAAAAAGGCTATATCTATAAGGGCTTAAAGCCGGTGTACTGGTGCCCGGTGGACGAGACTGCCCTTGCCGAGGCCGAGATCGAATACGCCGAGGATACCTGTAAATCCATCTATGTAAAATTCAAGGTGTCGGACGATAAGGGGCTTCTTTCCGACCTTTGTGACCTCGATAAGACCTATTTCATCATCTGGACAACAACTACCTGGACACTGCCAGGCAACGTGGCAATCGCCGTTCATCCGCGCGAAAGCTATGCCCTCATTAAGGCTGCAAACGGCGAGTATTACATCACCGCCGAGGCGCTTGCGGAAAAGACTATGGCGTTCGGCGGCGTGGAGTCGTATGAGATCGTTAAGACCTTCTCCGGCGGTGAGTTTGAATATATGACGGCTCGTCATCCTTTCCTCGACCGCGAAAGCGTGGTCGTCAACGCCGATTATGTTACCATGGACAGTGGTACCGGCTGCGTCCATACTGCCCCCGGCTATGGCGTGGATGACTATCATACCGGTATGCGCTATAAGCTCGAAATTTTGGTCTGCGTGGACGATAAGGGCTACCAGACCGAACGCGCCGGAAAATTCGCCGGACTGCGCTATGACGAATCCAACGAAGCCATCTTTGCCGATCTGCAAAACAGCGGCGCGCTGTTCGCCTTTGAAGAAATTTCTCACCAGTATCCGCATTGCTGGCGCTGCAAAAATCCCATCATCTTCCGTGCAACTCCGCAGTGGTTCTGCTCGGTCGAAGCCTTCCGCGATGATGCCGTGAAGGCCTGCGAAAACGTCGAATGGCTGCCGGAATGGGGCGGTAACCGCATGGTGTCCATGATAAGAGAACGCGCTGACTGGTGCATTTCCCGCCAGAGACATTGGGGTCTCCCCATCCCGGTGTTCTATTGCGCGGATTGCGGAAAGGTCGTTTGCACCGATGAAAGCATCGATTCCGTGTCCCATATCTTCGGCGAAAAAGGCTCGAACGCCTGGTTCGATATGGAAGCCGAGGAGCTTCTGCCGGAAGGCTTTGTCTGCCCGCATTGTGGCGGCAAGCACTTCACCAAGGAGACCGATACACTCGATGGCTGGTTCGATTCCGGTTCGACCCACCGCGCCGTCATGAAGGATGTCAAATGGCCGTGCGACCTGTATTTGGAGGGCGCAGACCAGTATCGCGGCTGGTTCCAGTCGTCGCTTCTCACGGCTGTGGGCGCGATGGGCAAGGGCGCACCGTATAAGCAGGTCCTGACACACGGTTGGGTCGTGGATGGCGAAGGAAAAGCCATGCATAAGTCGCTGGGCAACTCGGTGTACCCCGAGGAGATCATCCCCAAATACGGCGCCGATCTGCTTCGTTTGTGGGTCGCTTCCAGCGATTATCGTGTGGACGTGCGCGTTTCGGATGATATCTTCAAGCAGCTCTCCGAAATTTACCGTAAGGTGCGTAATACCACGCGTATCCTGCTTGCAAACCTGGGCGATCCCAAAGAGGATTTTGACCCCAATACCGATATGGTTCCGTTCGAGAGCCTTGAAAACATCGATAAGTGGATCGTTTCGCGCTTCAATTCGTTGTGCAAGCGCGCAAGAAATGCCTATAATACCTATGAGTTCCATCTCATCTATCACGATATGCACAACTTCTGCACCATCGATCTGTCTAAGCTCTATATCGATATCACCAAGGATCGTACCTATGTCGAGAGCAAGCGTTTTGCCGCCAGAAGAAGCGCACAGACCGCTATGTATTATATCCTCTCCGGCTTTACGCGCCTCATCGCACCGATCCTTTCGTTTACCGCCGAGGAAATCTGGCAGTTCATGCCTCACCTTGCTTCGGATAACGCCGAAAGCGTGTTCTTAAACGATATGCCGTCCTTCGAGGAAGCACTTACCTTCCCGGAAGTGACCGAAATGTACGATAAGCTGTTCTTGCTTCGTGATGACGTGATGAAGGCTCTTGAGCTGGCTCGTGCCGAAAAGAAGATCGGTAAGCCGCAGGATGCTTCGGTTACCCTGTACGCCAAGAACGACAGTGCCGAAATGAAGCTGTTTGAAGCCTTCGGCGAAGAGCTTTCCACCATTTTCCTCTGTTCGTCTGTTACCCTTAGCTCCGATGCTCCGGCAGAGGGGGCCTTTACCGAAACTGTTTCGGGTATCGCCGTCAAGGTCACGCCGGCAGAAGGCACGAAGTGCGACCGGTGCTGGTTCATCCGCAAGGATACCTGTGAGGATTCCGAGGGCGGTCATCTGTGCAAGCGCTGTGCTTCCATTGTGAGCGTGGAATTTCCGGAAGTATAATGCCGCTTTGCTTTGTGATCAGTGCCGTTGTGGTGGTACTTGATCTGTTACTTAAATATCTCGTGCAGTCCGGAATGACGGTGGGGCAGTCGATCCCCCTCATTCCGGGAGTACTGCGACTGACCTATGTGCAGAACCGCGGCGCGGCGTTCGGCTCGTTCAGCGATAGCCGGTGGGTGTTTTTAGTTTTGTCTACCGTCATGATCGTGTTCTTGTGCTATTTTTTAGCATTCCGAAAGGGCTATGCTCGCTCGGTCTATGTCAGCTTCGCGCTCATGCTGGGCGGTGGGATCGGCAATATGGTCGATCGTGTCACACTTGGCTATGTCATCGATTATGTCGATTTTTATGCCATCCCGGCGTGGGTTTGGGTCTTTAATGCCGCTGATGCCGCTATCTGTATCGGCGTGGGACTGTTCGTGGTGTATTTAGTCTTTATGGAAAAACGCGCTCTTTTGCAAGGCAAAAAAGCCATTTTTGCCGATGAGCCGAAAAAGAACACGCGGAACAAAAAAGACGAAGAAACGGACGGTTCGAGCCTATGAGTGAGCAGCTACCGTTTGACCCCGAAATAAACGAAATGTGTGAATCGGCAGAACCGGAGACGGACCCCGAAGCACGCGTGGAGTATACCGCAAACGAGGATGAACGATTAGACGCATCCGTTTCGCGTAATCTTGAAATATCTCGTACCGCTGCCGCGCGCCTGATCGAAGAGGGGGTCGTGACGGTGAACGGGAAGGTGGCACGCAAAAAAAGTGTGCGTACCGCCCAAAACGACCGTCTTTCGGTCGTGCTTCCGCCCGAACGCGAGTGTGTGGCTCTGCCGCAGGATATTCCGCTTTCGATCGTGTATGAGGATGACGATGTGGCGGTCGTCAACAAGCCGCAGGGCATGGTGGTGCATCCTGCACCGGGCAATCCGGATGGGACACTGGTCAATGCGCTTTTGTACCACATGAAAGGACGGCTGTCCACCATCAATGGTGTGATACGCCCCGGCATTGTCCATCGTATCGACAAGGACACGGCAGGACTTTTGGCTGTTGCCAAAAACGATGCCGCCCACGCTTCGCTTGCCGCACAGATCAAGGCGCACTCCTTTACCCGCGTATACAATGCCGTTGTGATCGGCACATTTGACCCGCCGGAGGGCTGTATCGATGCGCCCATTGGGCGACATCCGACCCACCGCAAGAAGATGGCGGTCACGGACAAAAATTCCAAGCCGGCCGTGACACACTACCGCACCTTAGAGCGCTTTCCTGGCTACTCGTTCTGCGAATTCCGTTTGGAGACAGGGCGAACGCATCAGATACGCGTGCATTCGCTGTACAGGGGACACCCCCTTGTGGGCGATCCGCTGTATGCGCCGGAAGCCGGGAAGAACCGCTTTGGGCTTGTGGGTCAATGTCTGGTGGCGCGCGTGTTAGGTTTTATTCACCCGGTGACGGGAGAATATATGGAATTTTCCTGTGATTTGCCGGACTATTTTAAAAAAACGCTGACCCTTTTGCATGGCGGGGATGCCCCGCTGCAATTTTCGCGATTATAGAGTATCTATACGGCAAAGTACGCCACTCGCGTCGAAAGTATGGCATGACTCTTTCGCTAACAAGGGTGGGGATGCCCCGCTGCAATTTTCGCGATTATAGAGTATCTATACGGCAAAGTACG
>CAZAWG010000169.1:0-4216 GCA_964488785.1 uncultured Oscillospiraceae bacterium
GATCAATGGCTATGAGGATGGCTCCTTCCGCGGCGGTCAAAGCATCACACGCGCAGAACTGGTGACCATTCTTGCAAGACTGTTGGGAACGGAGCAGGATGCGATTCCGGATGCAGATGCAGTGAGCCTTACCGATATCGATGAGCATTGGGCAAAGGATAATATTCGCCGTTTTGTGGCTAAGGGCTATGTTCTCGGGTATCCGGAAGGGGATTTTCGCCCGGACAAGGCCGTGTCTCGCGCCGAGGTCGTGGTGATCCTAAACCGTATTACCGGGCTGCAAAGGGTTTCCGGTGTGGAAGAACGCTTCCGCGACCTGCCGTCGGATTTCTGGGCGTATGAGGATATTATGAACGCCCTTGAAGCGTAAAACTTCGAGAGCCAAAGGAGGCTTTTCGCGTTGAATGCTCTGAAAAAACGTTTCGTGTACTTAGGCGTTACGCTGTTTGCGCTGTTTTTGCTGACACGCTATTGGGGCGGCATAGAAAATATCGTTTCGATGCTGTTCTATGCTATAGCCCCGTTGCTCACCGGCTTTGTGATCGCGTATGCGGTCAATATCCCCATGAGCTTTTTGGAAAAAAAGCTGTTTTGTCGGGCAAAGGGCACTTCCCTCAAAATCAAGCGTCCGGTGTGTATGATCCTTGCGTTTGCATTGCTTGCAGCGTTGATCTTTCTGATAACAACGCTTATTGTGCCGGAGCTGATCTCCTGTGTCAAGCTGCTTGTGACAGAGGTTCCGCCGGTCTTGGATAACTGGTATAAAAATTTGGAGGATCAATACGGCATCAGCGAGCTTGTGAAAAAGGAATTAGCCACACGCCTTGGTGGAAATCCCGACTGGAAGAGCCTTGTGGAAAAGGCAGTTGGGCTGGTTGCCGGCGGTGTCGGCAATGTGATGACCTCCGTAGTATCGATGATCAGCGCTGTGTTTTCCACCGTATTCTCGGTGTTTGTCAGCCTTGTCTTTGCTATATATCTCTTGAGCGGCAAGGAAAAGCTGACCGCCGGTCTTGTACGTATGGTCAAGCTGTATTCGAAAAAGCATACACACATCCGTGATTGGCTGTTCCGCATTGTTGCTGTGTTGGATGACAGCTTCCACCGGTTTGTGGTGGGACAGTGTACCGAAGCCGTCATTCTGGGTGTGTTGTGTATGATCGGCATGACCATCTTCCGTTTCCCGTATGCGACTATGATCGGCGCCCTGATCGGCTTTACCGCTCTCATTCCTATTGCCGGAGCCTATATTGGTGCCGGTGTGGGTGCCTTAATGATCTTTACCGCCGATTCCTTCCTCAGTGCGTTGCTGTTTGTGGTGTTTATCCTTGTGCTTCAGCAGTTGGAGGGCAATCTGGTCTACCCCCGTGTGGTGGGAGCCTCGATCGGGCTGCCCGGCATCTGGGTACTGACAGCCATCACGGTCGGCGGTGCGGTGGGTGGCATTGCCGGAATGCTTGTCGGTGTTCCACTGTGCGCAACGGTGTATAAGTTAGTCGGTGCAGATATGGATGAGCGTGAAGCGGCAAATGCATCAGTGGCTGAGAATGCAGAAGAACCGGATGAGGAGCATCCGAGCAATGAATAAACGAGCATAATGAAATCGGACTCCAAAAAGCCCACGTTTGTCTTGACAAACGCGGGATTTGCCTTTATAATAAAAGCAGAAATAAAAACTGAGAAAGGTGAAGGATCATGCATTTTTGTATTCCCATCCCCTGTTTTTTCGGCTCTATGGATTTTTGCGAGGCTCTACGCACGGTGGCTTCTCTTGGCTTTGATACAGCGGAGACGTATGACTGGAAAACGTTGGAGCTTGAAAAGGTTCGTGCGACCTGCCTTGATACCGGTGTGAGCTTGATCAGTATGTGCACCTCCGAATTTGATATGACTTCTCCGGAAAAACGCGAGCTGTATCTGGAAAATCTGCGCGAGAGCTGTAAAGCCGCACAAAAGGTCGGCGCGACCAAGCTCATCACCCAGGTCGGTCCCGACACCGGTAAAGAGCGTGCTTTTCAGCATGAAAGCATTCGCACGACCCTGTGTGAAGCGGTTCCCATCCTGGAGGAAAGCGGCATTACGCTCATGATCGAGCCACTAAATGTTCTGGTCGATCATCCGGGCTATTATCTGACCTCCGGTGCCGAGGCGTTTGAACTCATACGCGAGGTCGATCATCCCCTTGTGCGCGTGGTTTATGATATCTACCACCAACAGATCACCGAGGGAAATATTATTCCGAACGTAACGGAAAATTTGGAGTTTATCGCTCATCTTCATGCGGCCGGGCATCCCGGACGGCATGAGCTGCAAAACGGCGAGAGCAACTATCCGTTTATTTTTGAAGCCATCGATAAGGCGGGCTACACCGGCGCGTGTGGACTGGAATATCGTCCGGTGTTAGAGCCGGTCGAGAGCTTGAAGCGTTTTCGGGAGCTGTTTATGTAGAGGCAGATCAATGAAAAAGCCGGGACGGTGATTTTTCACCGTCCCGGCTTTCTTTGCGGAGGCTTTCCTTATCTCTTGGAAAGAACCTCTGCCTCATATTTCTTAATTTCTTCGAACCAGCTCTTATCTCCGGCCACGCCGCATCTGTCGCAGTATTCTGCCCATACGTCGCCGAACGGAAGCGTCTTGACCTCTTCCTGGAGCATCATCAGCTCGGTGAGCTTGTTCTCATCCTGCAAAGCTTTTAATTCGGCATTCGGAGAAAGCATAGCATACAGAAGTGCTTTCTGCCAGCTGCGAAGTCCCACAGCCCATGCAGAAATACGGTTGATGCTGGCATCAAAGTAGTCGAGAGCCATATAAACGCGATCAAGTGCATCGTTGCGCACGATCTCCTTGGCGATCTCTCTGGTCTCATCGTCAAAGAGCAGCACATGGTCGCTATCCCAACGAACGCCGCGCGTGATGTGCAGAGCGATCTCCGGGAAGAAGCACAGAAGTGCCGGAATTTTATCCGAAACGACCTCGGTCGGATGGTAGTGACCGTTATCCATGAGCGGCAGGCACTTATCCTTGTGTTCAGCGGCAAAGCTGAGGGTGAATTCAGCGCTTCCGGCGGTGAAGGATTCCACACCGATACCGAACACCTTGGATTCTACGCAAGGCTTAACAAGATTGAAATCATACGGTTCAGAGAGAATTTCCTCGATGGACTGCTTATAGCGCATTCTAGGACCCATTCTGTCGGCCGGGATATCCTTGTAGCCGTCGCCCGTCCAGATGTTCATAACACAAGGTACGCCGGTTTCTTTGGCGAAATACTCGGAAATGCGGATGCAGGCCTTGCCGTGGTTGATCCAAAATCGTCTGGTCTCCTCGTCCGGGCTGGAGAGTGTCAGACCGTCCTTCACCTTGGGATGAGAGAAGAAGGTCGGGTTGAAATCGATGCCCATGCCGTGTGCCTTGGCGAAATCGACCCACTTTTTAAAATGCTTCGGCTCGAGTGCATCGCGGTCAGCAAATTCGCCCTTCTCAAAGATGGCGTAGCAAGCGTGAACATTGATCTTTTTCTTGCCGGGGACTAAGGACATAGCCTTATCCATATCGGCTAACAGCTGTTCCGGTGTGGTGGCTTTTCCGGGGTAGTTACCGGTGGTCTGAATGCCGCCGGTGAGCGGACCGTCATGGTCAAAGCCGATAACGTCGTCGCCCTGCCAGCAGTGCATGGAGACCGGGATATTTTTCAGCTTTTCGATGACCTTTTCGGTGTCTACGCCATAGGAAGCGTAAATGGCTTTTGCAGATTCATATCTTGCGTTCATGGGAGTTCCTCCTAAATGTATTCAAATTGATTTTATTTACATATTCTGGATTTTCTTAAACTTCTCATAGCCTTCATCCCACATTTCGGTATCCTGCGGTTCGAAGCACGAGATCTCAAAGGAATTGGCAATGACCTCACGCGCCTGCCACAGGTCGCCGATCTCGCCGGCAGCCATAGCCTGAACGGCAATGTTACCAAGCGCGGTAGCTTCTACAGGGCCGGTGTATACAGGTCTGCCGCAGGCATTGGCGGTCAGCTTGCATAACGGAACCTCTTTGGTGCCGCCGCCCACGATGTTGATGAACGGAGCGCGGTGACCGGTGATCTCATCGATTTTTTCAACCGTGCTGCGATAGCACATGGCAAGGCTGTCGAAAATGCAGCGCACGATCTCACCCTTGGTTTCCGGCACATACTGACCCGTCCGCTTGCAGAAATCGACAA
>CAZAWG010000170.1:0-4215 GCA_964488785.1 uncultured Oscillospiraceae bacterium
CTCGACAAGCGAAGCATCCACGCGTTCGACCTCGCCCACATAGCCGATATCCCCTTCAGGAATCTGCTTACGGCGTGCCATGATGAGTCCTCCATCCTTGCCGGAAATGCCGCAGGCATTTAGGCTTTCGCCGCGAAGGCCACTCACAAGTGCCTTATTGACCCGTCCGGAGAGCACTTCCTCGACCACGTCCATCGTCTCTTTATCCGTCACGCGGTAGCCGCCAAGGAATTCCGGTTTCAGTCCCTTTTGCTTCAAAGCCGCCGAAATGGCTTTTCCACCGCCATGCACCAATACAAGTCGTGCGCCCACCATGGCAAGCAGCCCGATGTCCTCATACAGGCTCTCCAAGGCGCTCTCGCTTTCCATGATGCTGCCGCCCAGCTTGATCACAACGGTCTTGCCGTACAGCCTTCGAAACGCCGGAAGCACGCTCTGGATATTTCGTATTTTTTCCGCCGGATCGACCTCATTTGCCACATCGAATTCCTTAAGATACTGTGTCGCATACTCCACATCCGTCCGACACGGGATATATTCCGTTCCGCGCTTCTGGCGTGTTTCGTTGCCCTTGCCGGTGATAAGCACTACACTGTCGGTGGTGCAGGAAAAGACCGCCTTGCGGATAGCCTCTCCCCTGTCCGGCTCGATCTCATAGGCGCACCCTTCGGCGGCAACATGGACGGCGATCTGCTCACAGATTTCAAGTAGAGGCTCCTCGCCGGGGTCCTCCTCGGTGATATAGACATAATCGGAATATTTTCCGGCAAGCTCGCCTAAGTCCTTGCGGCGCTGAAGTGCCTTTTTACCGGGACAGCCGAACACCGTCACGATGCGTCTACCGGGGAATTCCTTTAAAACCGAGTCGTACAGACTCTGGAAGCTGAGCTTATTATGCGCATAATCCACGATGACCACGGCTTTATTATCGCTGTTTGTATAAATTTCCATGCGTCCGGAGGAACGCGCCTTCATAAGTCCCACATACACCTCATGCGCCGGGATACCATGAAGCACGCACACGCTGATGGCGGCTAAGGCATTCTGAACATTGAAAAGGCCCGGGATGGTCAGGGTGATCTCCTGCGACCAAAGCGGTGTACGCACGGTGAAAACGGTATCGTTTCCGGCTTTATGGATGTTATAGGCGTACACATCGGCTTTTTCATCGTACATGGAGAAGGTTAGCACGCGCTCACAAGCCGAAGCCGCCTTTAAGACCTCATCGACACGCAGCGTATCCAACGACACGCAGGCATTTTTACAATGGGCGAACAGCTTCATTTTCGACGCGAAATAATCGTCGAAATCCGGATGTTCCACCGCGCTGATATGATCCTCTCCGATGTTGAGATACACGCCGGTATCAAAGCCGACCCCATACACACGGTCGTATTTGAGTGCCTGGGAGGACACCTCCATGGTCAAGTAGTCGATACCGCTTGCCACGGCATTGGAAAAATGCGTATACAGCTCGCCGACCTCCGGGGTGGTGAGATGCGATTCGAAGGTTGAAACGCCGTCATAGGTATCGATGGAGGAAATATAGGCGCTGCGCGGACGGTTTGCTGCGTGCAGATATTCATCCAGTATGTATTTTAAGAAATAGGTCGTAGTGGATTTGCCCTTGGTACCGGTGATGCCGATGATATGAAGCTTGTTCCACACGCTGTCATAATGAAGCTCGAAAAGCAATGCCATGGCACGGCGGATATCGCTTACAAGGATCCCCTTTTCCTGCGGTGCATAGGGTACTTCGGAAAGATAGCAGAATGCACCGGAGGCCATCGCGTTTTTCAAGTATTCTTCCTTAAAATGGGCGCCCTTACAGATAAACAGCGTTCCTTCGGTGACGGCACGGGAATCATAGGTCAGGGTCTGCACCGGTTCATCCGGCACATTCGGCGTATTCTGCAAAAGTCCGTTTTGTGCCAAAAGGGCGATATATTCGTTTAAAGTATGCATAAAGCTCCTATTTCTCCTTATTCGTTTCGATATTCCGGGCGCAAGCTCCCACCGCACAGGCGTATGCTTTGTTCACACAGCACTTCAAGAGCATCCGTATAAAAGCGGTCAAGGGCATGATACGCCTTGAAGCAGGACAGCTCGGTGCAGGCAAGGATACCGGCTTCGCAGCCGTTTTTCTTCAAATAGGTATCGATCTCGCCGAAATCATCGATATTTCCGGTTTCGCCTGCCTTGATCTGCTCATAGATAATCTTCATCACAAGCTTTTGTGTACGTTCATCCGGCACGACACACACAAGACCGGCACGTTCGCATTCCTTTGCATACAGTCCCGAAAACACGGTTCCATCGGTAGCAAGAAGTCCCACGCGTGCGCCGGGCACACGGCGAGCCACGCGTTCCACCGTTTCACGCACCATATGGATGATGGGCACGTGTACGGTGCTTTGCAGATCATCCCAGAAATAGTGGGAGGTATTACAGGGGATGGCGATGGCAGTCACTCCGTTTTGTTCAAGCATTTTAGCATCCTCTGCCAACAGATGCAGAACTCTGTGTGTATTTCCGGAGCGGATAGCTTCTGTGCGATCCGGCATAGAAGCGTGATTTAGGAGGATCATATCGATATGCTCTTGGTCACACGCCGCCTCGGTCATGGATATGATTTTCTGATAAAACAGCTGTGTAGCCTGCGGCCCCATGCCGCCGATAACGCCGAGCTTGCCCACGGTATGCACTCCTTATCCCAGATATTTCTTGAATTTCACGTAATGTCCCATTTGTGAGCGGATGAGCCGGAGCATTCTTTCCGGGTCGTTATCGCCCTTTAGAAACAGGGGGTTGACGTATTTTCCTTCTCGGATGAGCTTTTTCATGCGTTCCTTATATGTCGGGGCATATTTGAAGGCAACGCCCTTGGGAACGACCATCCACAGATGTTCATTTGTTGCGATATCCTCTTCCAATTCATGCCCATAGACATGATCCTCGACAAACAGTCGCGCTACGTTATGACCGGCGCCGGTGACATAGAAGTTACTACGCCCCTGACGGGTATTGATCTCAAAAGCTTTATAGGTATTATCGCGTTTATCGAATTTGATATCGAAATTGAAAAAGCCGGTATAATGAATGCTTTCCAGAAGAGAAGCGAATTTTTCGGTCAGCTCTTTTTCGTATTCATTGATGATAACGGCATGGTTTCCGATGCCATACGGCGTATGCTCCTCCAAGAGAACGTGTCCAAGGCACATCATTTTGACCTTTCCCTTTCGGTCGGAATAGCCGGTGAGAACGCGCATATAGGTATCATCGCCCGGCAGGAAATCCTGCACGATCATATGATCGGTATAGCCGGCGGCATAGACCTTATGCACCGTTTCCATGAGCTTCTCAAAGGAATCGAGCTTAAATACCTTTTTCTGTCCCTCGAATTTATGCTTATAATATTCGACCTGATTCGCGGGTTTCAAGATATAGGGAGCATCAAAGGGGAGCGCAAACGAGTCCTTATTCTCCTTTGTGCAGATAAAGGTTTTAGGATAGGCGATATCATGCTGTTGGCACAGGGCATAGAAGCGTTCCTTATCCATAAGGCTCTCCAAAAAGTCATAATCGGCATAGGGAATGATGACGTTTTGGGGGAATTTTCCCTTGTTGCAGGCAAGGCACTTGACGTAATTATCGCCACAGCCGATGGCGAGAACCTTTTTATCGGAATGTCTTTCTGCATAGTCGCACAGCACGTTAAGGAGTGTTTGCGGTGTATCCAGATCCTTAATCTCCGTAAATTTAACGAGCTTACTTTTATAGCAGGTACCCATCAGAGCCTTACCGAACACGCGCGACTGGACGCCATATTCTTCATAGAAGGCTCTTGCAACGCTATAGACATTGATATCGTTACCGAACAGCACGGGGAGAAAATCCTTTTGAACGAACTGCATAAATAGTTCCACCTTTCCGGGGGACATCCGGCAATAAAGACAGACGTCCTAAGTATACAGATATTATAGTCCTTTTTTTCGAAAAAAGCAAGGACATACGTCAAGGTAACAGATATTTAACAATCTTTGTCTTTTTGTCTAAGCTTTACCGTGAGTTTTGCTCCGGGGCTTCCCCGGTTTTCTGCGAAGCCGGAAGGCTTCAGCGCTCGTCCGAAGGGAAACGGATTTATTCTTTTGGTCTTTTTATTGAGTTTTGGTGGTGGCGTTTATGCCGCCAAAACGGGCAATGGGCACGCGGACA
>CAZAWG010000171.1:0-4214 GCA_964488785.1 uncultured Oscillospiraceae bacterium
CTGTTCGTCCAACGTTATGTTGGTGACTGTGCTGCCGCAGGAAATTCCATAGGGATCAAGCTTTGCGATCGAGTTTAACAGAGCCGTCAGGCCTTCGCGGTCGCGCCCTTCGCTCTGACCAATGCCAAATTTGAGCCGGTCGCCGTCATAGCGTCCATCCGGCGTGGCTTTTGTCTGCGCTCCAAACCATTTGTGGTGTTCGTTGTAGCCCAACAGATCGCCGATGAGCCAAGGATAGCCAAAGGCGTTTTTCTTTCCCTTTAAATGATGGTAAAAGCTGGTGTAGACCCTTTGCGCGACTGTATTGGAGGTATCCTCGTCGTTTCCGAAGAATTTGCCGGTCTTTATAATTCTTTTCCGTAATTCCTCGTACCCCTTCCAGTTTGCCTGAACCGCTTCGATCAGCTCGCGCAGTGTGACCGTCCTTGTATCAAAAACAAACTGCTTGACCACACACAGCGAATCAATGACATTGGTGATACCCGTAAGCGTGGGGGACGCAATGACTATATCGCCACCGCCCTGGGTCAGACTTTTGGCATTTTCGATGCAATCGTTAAAAACAAGGTTAGATACGTAGTTGATGTCCCTTGCGCGTGCCAGATTATAAAGATCATCGTAGGCGTAGATGGCATCGATGTCGGAAAGCATTTCCTTCTCAAACAGCGCGTAGAATTCATCAAAGCTTTTTGTGTCTTGGATACTTTCAAACTTTTCGTGAAATACCGTTTCCACGCACCGTAACAGATTTCCGTGCGAGTTGCTGCCGGTGATTGCCCCTAAAAACGCCGGTTCGTTGCAGCCGACCATCGTATAATTCACGGCGCGTTCGAAAGGAAAGCCGCAGATTTCGGTATAGCATTTCAAACGCTTTTCATCGTTTGTAAAGGCAAAACGCTTGAATTTGTCCTTGCGTTCGAGATCCATGACATATCGAAGCACCTCGCGCGGCGTTTTGCTTGTCCAACGCAGTGTGATCTCCGGGCAATAGATAGGAAGCTCGACAAGACTGTCCACGATTAAGCGCGATACCTCATTGAAGCCATCGCTTCCGTCCGGCAGATAGCCGCCGATGCAAAAATGCGACTCAGCGCCGCGTGTGAAATGGCCATTTAACGGAGTTTTGGCCTGCAGCATGAGAAATAACTCTTGGAGATATTCCTTTGCCTGTTCTTTTGTCAGATGCCCTGAAGATAGGTCTTTTTCGTAAAACGGGGTCAAATACCGGTCAAGCGTGCCCACGCTGTCCGGGTCAAGGCTAAAGCAAACATAGATCGAAAGCACGGCTTCATAAAAATTACGCGGTGCGTTTTTCGGCACATATAAAAGGGCGGAAGCAAGCTTTTCCAAACGGGCGCGGTTTTCGGCTCCTTCGACAGTCTCCAAAAAGGAAAGCACCCGTGCGGAGCATTTTTCTGCCCACGCGATCATGGCACCGGCAATGCGCTTTAGCCCTTGCAAAAAGGAAAGCTCCTCCGGCTTATCGTGTAGAAGCATTGATTTTTCGATGTCGTTAAGAATACCGATAAAGCCGCCTTTTAGAATTTTGTTATAATCGCCGGTCGCGTGCTGCCATTCCATGGTAGAAAGGTTCTCCACCTGACGAAGGTAGAATTTGTCCATGACCTCGCCGGTCGCCCTGTGTCCGCTTCGGCCGAAGGCATCGCCGACCACGCTGCCGTCAAACCGGAAAAAGCCGGTGAAGGAAGAATGCTGTGTGATGAGTGGCTCTTGATTCAGAATATATTCGCAGATACGCTTGATCTGCTTCTCTTGCTCCGGAAGCAACAGGTCTTGGCGGTCAAAGGCTGTCTGAACCGGCTTTACATACATTTCGCCCTTTAAGGTAAGCTCGGTCAATTGTTCGATCCTTTCGGTCATACGATCACTCTCTTTCTGTTTATATTATAGCAAACGGGGTCGGATAAGTAAATGCACTTTATGCTCTACATATACTTTTTGACACTCAATTTGAAAAGGATATCTTTTCTTATCCGCGTACATATATACAATTTGAAGCTTGCAGGGAAAGCAAAAAATGGCGGTCATACCAAATTGGCATGACCGCCTATGCAAAAGCTGAATATATCATAAAAGGAGAGAGAGTATGAAAAAATGAGGTTTCAGCTTTGCACACAGAGTATGGGACTGACTCTACACGGCATTTTCGGCACGGCAGAGCGAGTGACGCTTAGGCATCCTAAAGGGACTGCAAGCGAATGGAATGAGGAAAAGGAGAGATACTGCCTATACTGCGTTATTCCTGTTCCTTTTTCGAGTTGTTCAGAACGTTTTGCGCAAAGGCTTTGTCACTGTCGTTTGCGGAATCGTTTTCTGTAATGGCCTCTGCAAGATCCATCATGCTTGCCGCAGAGGTCGAACCATAGAAATGCTGACCATCGATTACAGCGTATGCACGGGATACGATCGATACATCGTAGCGTGTGGTGTAGGTCTTGCCTTCGCTTGTGGTGTACGGAGCGTTTAAGCCGACCACGGTCGCAGAGAAGCTGTAGGAGCCGTCGTCGTTCAGGGCGTACTTGTTGACGGTTTCGTCATCCGACTTGTAGTTTCTGGCACCAACGAAGCTGACGCCCTCGTTGGTCGTGCCGCTAAAGTTGTTGTTGGCTCTTTCAGAAACGGCAGCCGTGCCAAAGCGCAGGTAGTTATCATAGAACAGCGGGTAAGTGCCCTCACCGGTTGCTGTTTCGTTTGCGCTGATGGTTTCCTTAAGCTTGTCCTCGCGAGCGGCGATAAAGCCAAACTCGGTCATAGAATCGTTCTGTGCTACATTTGCGCGGAAACGGATACCGGCAGAGGCATCGGTACGCAGAGAGACTTCCTTGGAGGTGCGCGGCGTATCAGCCTGGAACCAGACGTTGACATCGTCTAAGTAATAGGTCACGGCGGTGTCGTTCTTAGAGTCTAACAGGCCAAACTGTCCGATCGCGCTGATATCCTCCGGAATGCGGTAGGAACGGGTGATGGTGACCCACTCATCGGTCGGTACGGTCAGACGCTTCCAGCCAACATAGCTCCAGAGATCATCGGAATGGTTGCCGGTGGGCTCCGGGTCAGCAAACAGCATAAGGCTTGTGTTGGAAGCCGAAGCGGCAGGCAGATAAAGCTTGGCGGTAAAGGTGTAGGTACCGGCTTCGGTGAGCGGTGTGGTGAACTTGACGGTCGGACGCTCGTTGTTAGACTTAGAGGTGACCATCAAAACAGGGTTTCCGGAACCGGCCGGGTCATTGGCAATGGCAAAGGAAGCAAAGCGTTCTCTTAGGGAGAATATGCCTACGCCGGTCTCATCGTAGTTCGTTGGAACGGTCGTGTGAGTTTCAGCGTCGTTCGGAATGGAGGTCTTGGTCGTTACGGCCTTGGTGAAGCCATTGTGATAGTAGAGGTAGCCGTATTCACCGATTATTTCCGTTTCTTCAAATACAGCATACAGTGTTGTTTCGGTGTCCGGGACAGTGGTGATGAGGTTCTTCCCATCGGCTGTGGTAGACCAGCCGATGAAATCCTGTCCATCCTTATCGGCGAAAACAACCGGAAGAGCGCCGCCGATCTTGCCGTATTCGGTCGCAACGGTCGTGGAGTCCTTCTTAAAGGTGAGCTTGACGGCCGGTGCATAGTAGATGGCGTAGTCATCGATATAGAAGTCCATGCCATTGTCGCCGCCAATGCGGAGTACACCGAGCTTGCCGAGCTTGTCCAGATCCTGCGGAATGCGAACGGTCTGGGTGATGGTCATCCAGGTATTTGTGGTGACACTTATTTTCTTGGCGCGCGCATCCCAGCTTGTGCCGGTAGACCAGGAGTTATTCTTATTGATGGAGGTATAGAAGCTACCCTTGTTGGAAGTATTCGGAACATAGAACCGATAGGTGATGGTGTATTCACCGGGGGTTGCGATGGGGTTTGAGCTGGTATTGGTTTCGTAGAAATACGTCTCAAAGCGCGGATAGTTGCTTGTCTGGCGAACTCGCATGACCGGGTTTCCGGTGTCTGCGGGGTCAGAAACGATCTCCGGGTTTTCTCTGAGCTTGGAGGTGGCAAAGCCGGTGCGAAGCAAGCCGGCAGAGGTCGTGTTGTTCAGGAAATTACCGTCATAGAAGGTATATTTATCCATTTTTTCCAGATCTCCGGCATCGGAGTTCCAGCCTTGGAGATTTTGAACTTCTGTAGCATCGTTGCCGCTGAAATCGTTATAG
>CAZAWG010000172.1:0-4204 GCA_964488785.1 uncultured Oscillospiraceae bacterium
TTGCCGTGCGTTGCCTTTTAGACTAAACTAAGCCGTGAGTTTTGCCGTGGGGCTTCCCCACTAAAGGTCGGCGAGATCGATGTATTCGGCACCGTGGGCGGCAATGTAGGCCTTGCGGGCTAATATGTCGTCCCCTAATAACGTGTTGAACATGATGTAGGTCTGTCCTTCGTCCTCCGGATTGATGCGGATCAACCGTCTGGAAGCCGGATTCATGGTCGTCTTGCTCATCATGTCCGGCTCGTTCTCACCTAAGCCCTTGGAACGCATGATCTTGTACTTCTCGTCTCCGATCTGCTTTAAGATCTCCTGCTTCTCCTTCTCATTGTACGCAAATTGCGTGCCAAGCTTCTTCGATTCGATCTCATATAAGGGCGATTCGGCAATGTAGACCTTTCCCTCCCGGATGAGCGTCGGTAAAAGCCGGTAAAACATCGTTAAGATCATCGTCCGAATGTGATAACCATCCTCGTCGGCATCCGTACAAATAATGATCTTGCTCCATTTGAGCGATTTGATGTCAAATTGCGATAAATTCTTGTCCTTGCCCTTGGACGTGCCTAATTCAACGCCACAGCCGACGACCTTGAGCAGATCGACAATAATGTCACTCTTGAAGATCTTGTCATAGCTGCTCTTTAAACAGTTTAATGTCTTTCCGCGTACCGGCATGACCGCCTGATACTCCGGATCGCGCGCCAGCTTTACCGAGCCTAATGCACTGTCACCCTCAACAATGTATAATTCACGCTTGGTCGCATCCTTCGACCGACAGTTGACAAACTTCTCCACACGGTTGGCTATGTCAATGTTTTTCTCTAATTTCTTCTTGATGTTGATGCGTGCGCTTTCCGCGTTTTCACGGCTGCGTTTGTTGATGAGTACCTGCGCCGCCGCCTTTTCCGCCTGCTTGGGATTCTCTGCGAAAAAGACCTCTAACGAATGTAAGAAAAATTCGGTCATCGCCTCCGCAATAAACGTGTTGGTGATGGCTTTTTTGGTCTGATTCTCATAGCTGGTGCGCGTGGAATGTGAGTTGACCACAAAAACAAGGCAATCCTCAATGTCGCTGTAGGTGACCTTGCTTTCATTCTTATTATATTTGCTGTTGTTGCGCAAATAGATGTCAAAGGCCTTGACAAACGCCGCACGCGTCGCCTTGTCCGGTGAACCGCCATGCTCCAAAAAGCTGGAATTGTGGTAGAACTCGATGCGACTTATCATGTTGGAAAAGCAGAATGCCATCTCGATCTTGAGCTTGTATTCGTTCATGTCGCCGCGATCCTTGCCGCGGCATTCCGTCTTGAAATAGGCAGGAACGGTCAAAGCATAGGTGCGTGCCGCACGGCTTTCAGCAGCTTCGTCGGATACCGGCTCGGCGGAGGCTTCTTCTGTCTCATCCTCATCCTCATCCTTGTCCGCACCTTCTCCAATGGCAGATGGCAATGCGTAGCCGTCTCCGGCGCTGATGATCTCGTTGATGTAATCCACAATGCCGTTGGGGTAAAGATATTCACGCTTTTCGTGCGTGCCGTCCTCGCTTTCGAAATCCAACGTGAGCGTGACACCCTCGTTGACTACCGCCTGCTTTTTGATAGTCTCATCGAAAAATTCGAATGGAACGTTGATGTCGGTGAATACCGCCAGATCCGGCTTCCATTCCACGACCGTGCCTGTGCGGCGGCGCACCGGCTCCTCTACCACAAGGTCGCTTGCCGGATAGCCCTTTTCAAAGCGAATGGACGATTTGTTCTCCTTGGTGTAGCTGGTGACCGTCATGTATTCCGATGCAAACTGCGTGGCACAGGCGCCAAGACCGTTGGTGCCGAGCGAATATTCATATGCTTCGCCATTGTCGTTGTCGTATTTTCCGCCGGCATATAGCTCACAGTAGACCAAATCCCAGTTGTAGCGTCCCTCGCGCTCGTTCCAGCCTAACGGAACGCCGCGTCCAAAATCCTCTACTTTGATGGAGTGGTCGGCGCGGACCTCTACATTTATCCGGCTTCCATAGCCCTCACGGGCTTCATCTAAGGCGTTGGCAAGTATCTCTAAAAAGGTGTGTCCACAGCCGTCTAACCCGTCTGAGCCGAAAATGACCGCCGGGCGCAGACGAACTCTGTCCGGTCCCTTTAGGGAGGTGATACTGTCGTTTCCGTAATTTTTCGGTTCCTTTGCCATTGTTTATTTCTCCTTTTCGCGCTGCCGGGCGGCTTGCTGTAAGCGCACGGTGGTTTCCTTTAAGATGGGGTAGGCCATTGCAGGGTCATCGACCGAAAGCGTTGCTTGCTCCATGGGGCAAAGCCCATCTCCGGTGCGATTGATAATGTGTGGGACAAGACGACAAAAGGTAAACGTCACACCATGCCGCACAAAGACCTCAAAGCCCGCACGGCTGAGCGTGTCGGCATAGACCTGCTTTGCACCTAAATGCACTATGAGTAATGCCGCCGCTTTTCCGACAATGCGGTCTGCTACAAAGCCGTTGGCAAGGGAGCTTCCTTCCTCGACCAGTGTCAACAGACGCCCTATGCCCCGAATGTCCGAGCAAAGCGTTTCCTTTGCCGATACATAGACAAAGCTTGCATTTGTGTGAAGTAGATGGGCAAGCGCCCTGTCGCGATATTTCTTGTTCATTGTACCCAACCTTATCTTTGAAATACAGATTATTTTACCATATATCGCGGAATTTGTCAAATCTTTCTTTTGAAGTATTGCAAAATGAGCGGATATCCTGTATAATAATAGAGTTCGCATATGAAAAGAGAAAAAAGGAAAGGATGATTCCATTTGACAAAACCGCAAGCTGAGAATAAAATGGGCGTTATGCCGGTCAACCGTCTGCTTGTTTCCATGGCTGCCCCAATGATGATCTCCATGCTGGTGCAGGCACTGTACAACGTGGTGGATACCATGTTCGTCTCCGGGCTTGGCAAGGAGGCACTGACGGCACTGTCGCTGGCCTTTTCGGTGCAGAACCTGATGATCGCCGTGGCGACCGGTACGGGTGTTGGTATCAATGCGCTGCTGTCGCGCAGCTTAGGTGAAAAAGAATTTGACCGCGCCAATAAGGCGGCAGAAAACGGTGTGTTTTTAGCTCTTATCAATTATATCGTCTTTTTGGTGTTGGGGCTTGTCGGCGCACGCGCGTATTTTTCCATGTTCGGCGCTTCTGAGGCCGTGGTGGAATACGGTACAAGCTATTTGAGGATCTGTTGTGTGCTGTCGTTCGGTCTGTTCGGGCAGGTCACCTTTGAACGCCTTTTACAGTCGGTCGGTAAGACGACCCTGTCCATGGTCACACAGCTCATCGGCGCACTGCTCAATATCATTCTCGACCCGATCATGATCTATGGCTATTTCGGCTTCCCGGAAATGGGAGTTGCCGGCGCAGCCCTTGCTACCGTTATCGGTCAGATCATCGCCTTTATCACCGGCGTGATCCTCAACCATAAGTATAATAAAGAAATCCACCTTCAGCTTCGCTCCTTCCGTCCGGATGGTGCGATCATTCGCCACATTTATTCGGTCGGCGTTCCGTCCATCATCATGGGCTCCATCGGCTCGATCATGACGGTGGGCATCAACCAGATCGTTCGCCTGTGCGGCGCCGTGGCCGATACGGCACAGGCTGTGTTCGGCGTGTATTTCAAGCTTCAGAGCTTTGTGTTCATGCCTGTGTTTGGACTTAACAACGGCATGGTGCCGATCATTGCCTATAACTATGGCGCACGCAAAAAGGATCGTCTTATCAAGACCATCAAGCTCAGTGTCATGTATGCCTGCATTCTCATGCTCATCGGCTTTACGGTGTTCCAGCTCATGCCGGAAACGTTGCTTCGCATTTTTGATACCGGTTCGGAGGATATGGTGGATATCATCGCCATTGGCGTGCCGGCTCTGCGGCGTATCAGCGGCAGCTTTGTGTTTGCCGGCTTCTGTATCGTGATCCTGTCGGTGTTCCAGTCGTTGGGGCATGGCTTCCTCAGCCTTTGTGTGTCGGCTATGCGTCAGCTCGGCGTGCTTTTGCCGGTGGCACTGCTACTTGCTGTGACTACGCGCTCAGTCGAGATCATGTGGTTTGCCTTCCCAATCGCCGAAATCGCTTCGGTCACGCTGTCGGCACTGTTTTTGGTTCGTGTATATAAAAAGGAAATCAAGAATCTATAACGACTTATCGAAAATCAAGGGGCTGTAGCAATTG
>CAZAWG010000173.1:0-4180 GCA_964488785.1 uncultured Oscillospiraceae bacterium
GAGTGAGAGGATTCGAACCTCCGGCCTCTTGGTCCCGAACCAAGCACTCTACCAAGCTGAGCCACACCCCGAAACATTTTACTTGCTAAGTATACCATGAAAATATGGTTTTGTCAAGGGGTTTTTCAAAAAAAGTGCCGAAATCAAGATGTTATTTTTCGACATATCGACGTTCGCGTCTAAGCCGTTGCCAACAGAAGCGCAAGGCTTCGGCAGGCTTCCATATCGTCTGCCGAAGCAACACACGACCCGGTGTGAATGTATCGACACGGAAGAGAGATCGCCGCCACGCGCACGCCGGAGGTGGTTCGTTGGATATAGGCGGCATCCGTTCCACCGGCAACACGCGTTTTGGTTTGGGTGGGAATGCCATTTTGTGCGGCAAAGGCGCGTATTTTGGCATACAACTCCGCATCGTACAGTGTGCCGCCATCCATAAACGGAACCACCGCGCCGCCGCCAAGTCGGCAAACCGCCGAAGCGCCCTCGTTAGTGGGGAGATCGGAGGCAGTCGTGCTTTCAAAAATAATAGCGGTTTGTGGAGCAAGCTCGCGCACGACAGCTGTCGCGCCCACACCGCCCAATTCCTCACCGACCGTGAAAGCAAAATAGGAATCGTAATGCAGCTCGCTTTTGAGCAGCTCCGTCAAGACAAAGCAGCCAAAGCGGTCATCCAACGCCTTGGAACGGACACGTCCGGCTCCGAATTTTGTATACCGGTTATCAAAAACGGCGTAGGCGGCATACACGCCCAGTGCTTCTGCCTGTGCGCGGTTTGTACAACCGATATCGATATACATATCCTCGGTTTTTATCGTGCGTTTTTCGCCATGCATCAGGTGAACCGGCTTGGAACAGATCACACCGGGAATGCGTTTTTCTCCGATGAGCAGATGCTTGGAGGGGAGAACCTCCGGCAGAATGCCCACCGCTTCAAACAGAAGCAGTCCGTCCTCGGTGATGTGACGGATCATCAGTCCTACCTCATCCATATGGGCGCAATACAAAATGCGCTCCTTCGGCGTTTCTTTTCCCTTCTTAAAAGCGATCAGATTGCCGGTTTTGGACAAATAAAGCGTGTCACAATGTGGTTCAAGCTCTTTCGCTAATCGATAGGCCACTGTTTTTTCATCACCGGATACACCCGGAAGATCACACAGTTCGCGCAGAAAAGGGTGGTCTGCCGTATTTTTGTATACCTGTATATTTTCTTTCATTTGAACCGTACCTCCCCTATCGGTGCTGCATGGAACGACTGCATCAGCTTCGCAACAAGCATCGCTGTTTGCTCCATATCAGCAAGGCTCACGCATTCGCTGTAGGTGTGCATATTGCTTTCCGGCAGGGACAGCACCGCCGAGGGGATGCCTAACCGGTGCAGCATTCCGGCATTGGTTCCGGTCGAACACATTTCCACCACCCGTTGAAGCGGAAGGGCGTTTTGCTCTGCAAGCTTTGCGATATGCTCGGTAAAGCTGCGCCGGATGGTCGAGGAATACGATATTCCGGGGCCTGCACCGATCTCCAGAGCTTCATATTCCTTTACGCCGGGACGGCGCGCAAAATTCACATCCATGACAAGCGCAGCATCAAAGCCCGGTGCATTCTCAGCGTTCGCATACGGAAGTGTTCGCGCTCCTGCGCCGGAACGCTCCTCGCCAACCGAAAGGTGTACATACACATCGGTTTCAAGCGGAAATGTCTTTGCTTCGGCCAGCATCCGACACGCATGAAAAATAGTCGCCACACAGGCTTTATCGTCCAGACTGTGCGCCGCCACGCGGTCATTTTGCAAAAGCATCGGCTCTTCGGCAAAGCCGACCGGCGTGCCAAGCGGAACAGCACTGTGCAGCTGCTCATCCGTCAAACCTGTATCCACATACAGGTCGCTTAGCTTCAAGGGTTCGTCTGCACCTTTAGCGGCTAAATGCGGTGGAACGGAAGTGAACACGCCATATAGGCGTTCTTTTGTATACAGGTATACAGGGGTCGATGGCAAAATATACGGATCGACACCACCTAAAGCCGTGACCTTGACAAAGCCGTTTTCGCACAACTCGCTTACGGCAAAGCCGACGGTATCCATATGTGCATCGATGACCAGCCGTTTTGCCTGCGGTTTTCCGCACGAACGATGCCACAAAAGACTGCCGGAGGGAAGAAGTGTTGGTGCTTCGAAAAAATCGCCGGCGTAGGCGGTGCAGAGGGAAACGATCCTCTCCTGTGACATGGATTCATAGCCTGTGATGGTCGGACACTCGATCAAAGCGGATAGAAATTCAAATAAACTCATGTGTTTTCCTCGGTTTCGTCTGATTTCACGCGATAGCTTGTCCCGTGTGAGAGACGTTTATACATTTTAATATACCGGTATATCTTTTATATAATCAAACACCAGGTCAGGTGTTTCCTCCTCGCCGGAAGATGCCAACATTTCAGCCGTTGTTTCGCCGCTCATGACTAAGATGGACAGCAGACCATTCTTTTTGCCTAACGCGATATCGGTATACAGCCGGTCGCCCACCATGGCGATTTCGCTTCGCTCCAGGCCGCTGACGCGGCAGAGCATTTCCGCTGTTTCGGCGTTTGGCTTTCCAAAATAGCGCGGAGACACGCCGGTGGAGGCGGTGATGGCGGCGCAAATGGCACCGCTGTCCGGAATAAAGCCGGCGGCGGTGGGGCAATTGATGTCCGGGTGTGTGGAATAAAAATGCGCACCACCACGAATAAGGGTACAAGCGTGTTCTAACTTTTCATAGGTCAAAGTCAGGTCGAAGCTGACCACCACGATATCCGCTTCATCCGACAGAATAATGCCGGCCTCGCGGAAGGACTGTTCTAAGGCAGGGGTTCCAACAAGGTATACCGGTTCACCTTTATGGAAGGTGTTCAGAAAATCCGCTGTCACGTCCCCGGAGGTCACGATCTGTTGACGAGAGGCGGGAAACCCGATCTTTTTCAGTTTTTCCACGTAGTCATTGGGGTTTTTGGAAGCGTTATTCGTAAAATAGACTAACTTTCCGGCTTGATCTAACTTTTTGCAAAAATCGATAGCGCCGGGAAGCGGTGTGGAATCCAGATATATGGTTCCGTCCATATCCAAAACAAATAATTTGATGTTTTCAAGGCATTTCAGAGCTGCTTGTGTGTTGGTCAGGGTCATGAGGTGGTCAATCCTTCCTGTGAATTCTGCTCACGGTATTTATAGACCGGCTTCAACATATTTGATAGACCGGTATACTTATTTTGACGTACATTGTTTTCGATCATATCGCACATCACACTCTGCTTGCCCACGATGATAACAAGGCTTTGTGCGCGCGTGACGGCGGTATACAGCATATTTCGGGTCATCAGGCCGCGTGGACAATCCAAAAGCGGCAGGATCACTGCACGATATTCGCTTCCCTGACTTTTGTGTACGGTAATGGCATAGGCGTGTTCGATATCGTCAAAGGAGGCAAGGTCGCAGTCGGCATACCGGTCATCGTCAAAGCGAAAGACCACCGTCTGCTCGGCCGTGTCGAGCTTTTCCACAAAGCCGATATCGCCGTTGAAAACGCCGCTGCCCTCACGACCGTCCGGGGTATGCCATTCGATATCGTAGTTGTTGTGTATCTGCATGATCTTATCGCCCTCGCGGAAAACCGTGTTGTGGGCAGTATATTCCTTTTTGCGTGGTGACGGCGGATTAAACAGCTCACGCATGAGCAGATTGATTGCGTTTGTTCCTGCTTCTCCCTTGCGGGAAGGGCAAATGACCTGAATATCGCCCAGCGCATCAAAGCCATACGCCTTTGGCAGGCGCGTGCGGCACAGCTCGGTAATGAGCGACTGAACATCGCGCCCATTGGGACGGGGCATAAAGAAAAAGTCCTTGCCCTTATTATCGAGTGGCGGCATTTTCCCATGATTGATCATATGGGCACCGGTGATAATGCGGCTGTCTTTGCCCTGACGAAAGATCTCGTCCAATCGTACCGCTACAAAGGCATTGCTTTTGATGAGGTCACCGAACACATCGCCTGCGCCGACGGGGGGGAGCTGATCGGCATCCCCGATGAGAAGCAGTCTTGTCCCCGGCTTCATGGCGCGAAGCAGCGCGGAGAACAGAAAAATATCGATCATGGACGCTTCGTCCACAATGACCGCCCCATAATCAAGCGGATTATCCTCATTG
>CAZAWG010000174.1:0-4145 GCA_964488785.1 uncultured Oscillospiraceae bacterium
TCTTTTAGTTCCAATATCTCTTTTTCATATTGCTTGATGTGTCGGTATTCTCTTGACATAAAAATTCCTCCTATGGTAGTTTTAGATATATATCTATTCTACCATAGGAGGGCGTTTTTTTCAATTGTCCGTTTTTAACGGACTTGTGCACTCTCTGCAAGTATTTTTTCTTTGCGGAGCTTGTTAGTATTGTAGCCTTTATCCTTAAAACTTGCTGTAACTCGACGAGTTACAGCGACAGACCACCTATTTTGACAGCTTATCGTGATACCGATCAAAGATCGTGCGCACATAGTCCTTGTTGATCGGCTCTCTGCCGTCAAGCATACGTTCCCAGTTTTGCATATTCGCGGTATCGGTCACACCGTCAAGGATCATGAGCTCTACTGTATTGTCATAGCTGTAGCGGTTTTTCATGGTCGTATCCCCTTGTAGCTTTTTTGTGACGGTGGTTGCAAGGTCAGTAAGTCTTGTATACAGCCAATCGCCGGGGCAAGACTTATTCGCAAACCAACGATGGACAGTAAGCAGCATTTCATCGGCTGTCGGCTGGTAGGCAAGCGCCTTGTTTTTATCCGATATCCAGAGGAGCTTTGTCTTGCCGTAGCGTTTGCAGATATCGACACACAGCGCGACAAGACTATCGTATACAGCGGTATTCATGGCATAAGGGGCGGTTTTATCGGATGCACATTCGATGGTGATGGCACGTTGGTCATTTGCATTCGACGAGGAACACCAGGAACGGTTATCTTCGTTTACACAGAGTGCAATACGACCATCGGCACCAATGCCATAATTACAGCTTGCTTTACGCTCCCGGCTCATAAAGCAATTACAGATACTCTCACAGGATAATTGTCCGACTACACAATGTGGGGTGATTCGGTCGATAGCATGGGTTCTTTTTCCGGAGTGATTCGGCGATAATTTGGTATAGGTAGTTAATTCCGATTTACTCATGATCTTCGGTTTCCTCCTGTTCCTCTTGCTTATTTTTGAGGATTTCAATAGCTTTTGTTAAGACGGTAGGGATGGGGATCCCCATTAGACCAGCATTTTCGATGATGGATACCGTTTCATTGGCTACAAAGGCGATCACTACGCCATCCCGGATACAATTTGATCCGGTGATATTATCTAAGCGACACGCGACCAATACAATTAACAAGGTAACACCTTTTCGGCATAAGCCTTTCCAGCCGGCACGGCTTTCCAGACTTCCATTCACGGTTTTGGGGGAACGATGGAACACCCCGGCAACGATCAGACCGGTGATATAATCAAGTCCCATACAGATCACAAGGGTCACAAGAGCAGCATCCCAACCGCCAAAGAGGGAAGCAAGGGCACTGCCGATAATACCAATACAGGCGCATAGGGTTTCTTTCATTCTATTCATCCTTTCCTTTTTTGGTGATAAGCTTATACAGCTTCCGTGCCCCCGGCGGCAAGGATAGCTTGATACTCCGTTTCGGTGATCTCACGGTAATTGTCGGGGCTGTCTCCATTCCCTAACGCAATCACACGTGCGTATAGTGTGCCATTGGTCAAGACCTTGCCTTCGTCGGCGGTAAGCATGATATAGGTTTGAGTTTGCATGGTTTTGTCCTCCTTAATTTTATGCGAATGCAATCGTCCAGCCAGCTGCGACAGCGGCATCATATTGCGCTTTCGCGGCTGCGCTTGCGTTGATAACGGCTTGTGATGCAGTCGCGAAGGTGATGCTTTTGCCGGTTGCCAGTATGCTGTCCTTGGTCAGTGCGGTAAGGATAGACGCAAGGGATGCAGCGGTAAGGCCTGTGCTATCCTTAAAGCTAAGGCCGCTGCCGCCGATAGTGCCGGTGACGGTGATGTTTTGGAGCGCGACGCACCCGGCGAAGGTGCCGGAAAAAACTTGCGTTCCATCTGCTTTAAGAACAAGCGTGTCGATCGTCGTAAGAGCCGGACAAGCGCCGCACAAACCGGATAAGTTCGGTGCTCCGGTTGTATCAATAACGCCTAAATGTGTCAAATTAGTACAGCCGTAAAATACATTACTCATATTTTCGCAATTCGAAAAATCAAGGGTAATATCACAGCTTTCGCACAAGGCAGGAAAATCGACCAAGGCTTTGTTTTGATAAAACATTTGGAAGGCCATCGTCGGTGCCATGCTGTATTTGGGTCGGAAAAAGTCCTTAACTTCATATTGCCATCCGGCGAAGAAGTAGGAATAGCTTTTCCGCGTGCCGTTGCTTTGCAATGCATCCCAGAAGGTATCATAATCGTTTTGTTTTCCGTCCGCAACGCCTTTTTCATAGACTATTTGCTCATTTGCGGCGATTTTGGCAAGCTTCTCGGCTATGGTCATGCGGTTGCACCTCCTGTTAACTCTGCTTGTATGGCAAGAATGGCGTCAAGGGCGGTATCGATATCGCCGAGGGCTGTTTCAACGGTTGTATCGGTATAGGCTTTAGCGGCATCTATTTCTTCATTAAGACACGCAAGATTGACGGCAGATGAAAGTGTTAAAGGAAAACCAAGTCCGGTGATTTGGTTTTCTGTCATATCAATGCCGTTAAAAAAAGTAATATGCATTTTGTAGGAGCCATCGTCCTGTGCCATATCCTGCTTTGTGCTTTTAAACATGAGCTCTCTTGCGACGATGGCAACATAGCTTTCGTTATCCGGAGCGCCATGCTCGATGGCGGTATTTGGGATATATGGGACGTCGTTTGTTAGGTCACTGACCTTGGAAGGGATGGAATTCGTAAGGGCGGTTTTGGCTATTTGGATAGCGGAATCGGTTTCGTCTTTGGAGTAGGTTTCGGCCTTTTTATAGACCTCGTTCTTTGCATAGGCTCCGACCTGGGCAGCGGTGACTGAATGGGGATTGGTGGTGCTTGTGGTATGTTGGGTGAGAGGTGTGGAAAGAGTGTCCATCCGCTCCGTAAGCGCAGTGGACGTGTCCTTGACCTCTGTGTATAGGGCTTCGGTTTGCTCAGCGTATTCCTTTGCTTCGGCAAGAGTCGCTTCGGCACGAACTTCCAATTGCTCAAATTCAGATATCACGTGCTCGTTTGAGGCATCTTCGGTGGCATGAACCGAATAGCCGGCGGAAAAGCGCATACATTCGCTGTGCCAAACGTGTGTGCCGGCCGCATCAAAAGCGCGTAATTGCGCCGTTAATGTGCCGCCTTCACCGAGAAGCGCCTGTGTCACGTCCAGACGAAGAACAAGAGCGTTCGTTTCGTCTGCAATGCGCACAAGGTCAACAATGTTCCCGGTTTCGGCAATATCCAGCTTGAATACATACTCCTTTAAACGTTCATCCTCTACACAGAATAAGCGCGATTCGACCAGATGATCGTTTTCGAAGCCTAAAAAGCGGTCTTCTTCCGGAACGTATGCATGACGGTTTTTATAGATCGTGATCAATGTTGATACTCCTTTCAATCGTTTGTGTGCAGTACACTTGTCTGCCTGCTAATTATAGCACAAATGTTCGCATTATTCAAGACATATTTAGTGAACAAATGTTCTAAAAATGACACCCTTCTGACCGGAAAGCAAAAGGGGACAGAAAACATGAATTCCCATAGTAAATTCCGCCGTACAGACGGAATGGAATTTACTATGGGAACTAAGCGGTAATTAGTACGGAAAAAGCGATTTAGGACTGTTGCATTCACTATGAGAATTTATTTGTTTTTCGTTTCGTAGTTCATCGTTTGGAACCTCCTTTTCCTACACTGAATTCTACAATAAATTTCACTGTTGCATTAACTTTTAGAATTTACTTTTTTTGATATATTTCAAAAAATGTCGGAAAAGCCCTTGACAAAACACGTTTTCCATGGTATAATGAAAGCACCGCATGATGTGGGTGGGTAATTTTATGCCCATTTGGCATAAAAACCTACATTCAGCGAGTCTTATAATGAAAGAGAGGTGCTTTTCGTGTACGCAGTGATCGAAACAGGCGGAAAGCAGTACAAGGTAAGCGCAGGCGACGTGATTTTCGTAGAAAAGCTCGGAGCTGAAGAAAATGCAAAGGTCGATTTCAACGTTGTTGCTGTCGCCGATGAAAACGGCATCAAGACCGGTAAGCCTTATGTTGAAGGCGTAAAGGTCTCCGGAACCGTTCTCAGAAACGCAAAGGC
>CAZAWG010000175.1:0-4045 GCA_964488785.1 uncultured Oscillospiraceae bacterium
GGATAATATCGGTCAAAGGTCAAAACCACCTTGAAGAGATCGCCATCCACCACCAGCTCGCATTTTCCCTTTTGCAGATCGACTAAGCTTCGCGCAATGGAAAGCCCAAGGCCGCTGCCCTCGGTATTTCGCGATGCATCGCCGCGCACAAAGCGCTCCATCAGTTCATCGCTGGAAATGTTGAGAGGGAAGCGCGAGATGTTTTTGAAGGTGAGGACGACCTCATATTCTGTGACGGTGGCGGTGATATACACCCGTGTGGAGGGCTGGGCGTATTTGCAGATGTTGTTCATCAGGTTATCGAACACGCGCCACATCAGCCGTCCATCGGCAAAAATGTACACGCTTTCCGCCGGGCAGGTCATGACCAGCTCTAAGGCTGCTTGTGATAGCTTTTCCTCATATTCACCGGCAAGCTGGGATAAGAATACATGGATATCGGCTTTTTCCGCATTGACCGGCAGATTCCCGGTAGAGGCTTTGGAGGCTTCCACCAGGTCTACGGTCAGCTTTTGCAGCCGTTTGGACTGACGGTCAAGCACATCTAAATATTCTTTAGCCTTTTCGGGCCGGATATCCTCTTTTTTCATGAGGTCAACGTAATTGACGATGGAGGTCAGCGGTGTTTTCAGGTCATGAGACACATTGGTGATCAGCTCGGTCTTAAAGCGTTCGCTCTTGAGCCGGTCGTTGACGGCGCGTTGAACGCCATCGCCAATGCTGTTCAAGTGGGCGGCATGGCGCTTTAATTCGCCATACATCCCATGTGCATCGATGCGGCTGTCTGTGTTGCCGGAAGCAATGGCCTGTGCGCCGCGAAACAGCTTTTTCCAGTCGGTGAGCAAAAAGAAGCCGATCAGACCGAAAACGACCTTTTCCAAGAACCACCACAGAACAACGGTGCTTAATTCGGTACTGATGAGTATGATGAATTCGACAAGCGTCAGCATGGCATAAGCAAGAAGTGCCTTCCAGACGGTGGAAATATTGGAAAGAATATAGTTAAACTTGCGGACGAACCAGCGAAGCATTCGAAAAGCAAGTGCCAAAATGCTGTAGGTCAGGGTGGTACGCCACCAGCGACCGCATTTGACGCGTGTGGCAAAGGTCAGAATGACCGACAAGATCAGAAGCTCCACGCCGATGACACACAGCATGGCAAACGAGCAGCGTAAGATCAGGCTGAAATGGTGGGAAGCATCTAACACGCGCCATGCAGCATACGTAAGCAGGATACAGAGAAGCCCTGCAAAGCCGGCATAGATATCCAGGGGGACGGAATCCAACGGCTCCGGAGCTAATTCATCCTCGCCATCCTTCCCACGATGATGGCCGGCACTGCATAAAAGAAAAACGAACAGAAGAATCGCGGCGATCACGCCTACGATACAGCCCACGGTCAACAGTGCGCGGTTGGCGACGATGAAATCAGCAAGGCTGACCAGATAATACAGCTTATCCTTTGCGGTAAGCCTTTGGCGGATAAAGCAGTTGAAGGTGAGCGTGACCGTGCGGTATTGCGGGTCTTTTTCGTCCTCCCTTTCGACTAAGGCAAACTTGATGAGATCCGAGCCGTTGGTTATATTGATGGTTGTGGTTTCGCCTGCTTCCGAGGAAAAGCTGTTTTTGGAAGGCGCTTCGCTTATGTACAGAGCCGGTCTTTCACGCGTGGTTGCGGAGGTGCCGGCCTTGAGGGTGATCGAGCTGTCTAAGGCGCTTTCCCCTTCGAGCCAATACCCACCGCCGTTATAGATCGACTCCAATATTTCATATTCGCACACATGGGAAGCATTTTTATAGCGATAGTCCGGCAGAGGCTTGGTGAAATTCTGATATAGGGTATTGCCGCCCTCATCGGTCACATAAAAGAACAGATTGCTGTTGCGTTCGGAATATACCTCATCGATGAAATCGGGTTCGAGGTTTAGTCCGTCAAGGCGTGGGAGCAGATAGGCGTTAAAAACATCGGAATAGGCATCGTCTATGACATCCTCATACAGCATTCGTCGAAGAGAGGTGCCATTATCAAAAAAAGAACCGGTCTCGGAAAGGACCACAAGTGCTGCCGCATCCAATAAGACAAGCACGGTCAATACGACCAACAGCATCATGGCACCCACCTTGGAGAAGGTGGAATAGGTCTTTCGTTTCATGGCATTTTCTCCTTTCGGGACGATACTTATTCTGTATGCTAACAGAGCTCACCGTCCATTTTATAGCCCTTACCCCAGACGACCTTGATATAGCGCGGCTCAGCCGGGGTGATCTCGACCTTTTCGCGCAGGTGTCGGATATGTACCGCCACGGTTCCTTCGGCACCGATGGGGGAATCGTTCCAAACGCGGCGGTAGATATCCTTAGGGGAAAAGACGGTTCCGGGATTGAGCATGAGAAGCTTTAGAATATCGTATTCGGTGGGAGTCAGATTGACCGGGTCCCCATCCACTGTGACGGTTTTGGCGTTGTCGTCTAATTCAATGCCGCCGACCGACAGGACCGAGGGACGAACGCTTCCGCCGCCCAGACTCATATACCGTCGGAGCTGGCTTTTGACGCGTGCCATGACCTCGATGGGATTAAAGGGCTTGGTGATATAATCGTCCGCGCCGATGTTGAGCCCCAATACCTTGTCGTTGTCCTCGCTTTTGGCGGTCAATAAAATGACCGGGATATTGGACAGCTTGCGAATTTCGACCATGGTGGTGATACCGTCCATTTCAGGCATCATCACGTCCAAAAGCACCAGGTGGACATCCTCCTTTTGCATGAGCGACAGAGCCTCTTTCCCATTATAGGCGGAAAAGACGTGATAGCCCTCGGAGGTAAGATAGATATTTAAGGCCGATACGATGTCTTTTTCATCATCGCAGACGAGGATGTTGTACATGGAAAGCTCCTTTCGGCGACCTATGCCGCAGTTAACGGAGGAATATGAGCCCTTGCAGGCATTTCTTTTGTATTTCACCGTTATTTTATCATTATTTTCATTAAGAAACAAGAAAGCAAATCCTTAAGAATGCATTAAGCGTGTGAACCGATGCCGTATGTTACGCGAATGCGGTCGAATTTATCGGCGAACGGTTCAAACAAAAAGAAGAGGAACAGAGCCGTGGCAGAGGCATGAAGCAGATTGACCGGAAAGCCGGCGGCAAAGGTGGCCACAAACGCCGAAAGGGTCGGATAGGCGGTGGTCATAAGCACGGTCGAGGTATCTAACAATACGCCATACAGCACCAAAACGGTAAGGAAGCCGAAAAGTGTGACACGTATGCGTGAGGGGCGTTTTTTTCGTGCAGAATACACCGCTCCTGCCAAAAAGCCGAGAAGAGCGAACGCGAACATTTGCCAGGGTGTCCAGGGTCCCTGTCCGAAGAAAAAGTTGGAAAGGAAAGCACTGAGTGCGCCCACGATACAGCCATATTCGCTCCCAAAGCAAATGCCGACTGTGATAACGAGCGCGGCTACCGGCTTGAATTCCGGCAGCATGAAAAAGGCGGCGCGTCCGGCCACGCCCAATGCGCTGAGGGCGGCAAGAAGCGCCAGCTCTCTTGCCGGTGGCTTTCGCTTTTCAAACGACAGGAAAAAGGGAAACAACAATTCCGCGATCAATAAAAGGCTGATGAAATAGTATTTACGGTCATCAAACAGATACATTCCGCAAAGCAGTGTGAACACGCCGGACAGCACTGTCCATACAGCAAGTGCCGGTATTGAGGTTTTGGGTTTGGACACAGAAGCGGATGGTATAGGCACGTGTGGCACAGCGGCCGGCACCGGCTTTTGGGGTGGCACCGGTGGGGTATGAGGGGAGGCTACGCCCAGAGCGCGGTACAGATCGTTTTCAGTCACGGCATTTTCCAAAAGTGGCACCGACATTCGGTGTGCAGAAGTGGTATAATAGCGGTTTGCTGACAGAAAACGGCGCGTGGGGGCTTGGCTGACGATGCTTCCATCAAAGAAAAGTCCGCAGGTATCGGCGATCTGTGCGCAGAATTCGATGTCATGAGAGACGATGAAAAGGGTATAGCCTTTCTCCTTCAAGTGC
>CAZAWG010000176.1:0-4039 GCA_964488785.1 uncultured Oscillospiraceae bacterium
GCGAAGCGGCAAATCATGGCGAAGCCAAATCATGACAATGATAGTTGTCAAATCAATTAAATATCGACAAATTTGCGGCAAGGATCGGAATTTTAAGTTTTAGGAGGAACTATCTATGGAGCGTGTATGTGAATTTTTAAAGGAAGCAGGCACTTATTATCTGGCAACCCTTGAAGGTAACCAGCCGCGTGTGCGCCCGTTTGGCACAGCACATATCTTCGAAGGAAAGCTCTATATTCAAACCGGAAAAGCAAAGGCTGTCTCGCGTCAGCTTGCGGACAATCCCAAAGTGGAGCTTTGCGCCTTTAAGGACGGCACCTGGATCCGCCTGTCCGGTGAGCTTGTGGAGGATGACCGCGTGGAAGCACGTAAAGCTATGCTTGATGCCTATCCGGAGCTGCGCCGTATGTATGATGAAAACGACACAAATACCCAGGTGTTTTATTTTAAAAATGCAATTGCTACTCTCTCTTCTTTCACAAAAGAACCCCAAACGATCGTGTTTGGCTAAATAACTCGGATTTCAAAATATAAGGAGTAAATGATCATGAGAATTCTATTTCAGGGTGATTCCATTACCGATGCAGGACGTGCCCGCGATAACGACGTAAACGTGGGTCTTGGCTATCCCCACCTTGTCAAAGCAGCGCTCGGCTTTGCCGAACCCGCAAAGCATGAGTTCTTCAACCGCGGTATCAGCGGCAACCGTGTGGTCGATGTTTATGCCCGCATAAAATGCGATATCATCAATTTAAAGCCGGACGTGATGAGTATGCTCATCGGCGTGAACGATGTCTGGCATGAATTCGCCGCTTCTCCCAACGGAGTGAGCGCCGAGAAGTATTTTAAAATCTATGATATGCTCATCGAAGAGGTAAAAGCAGAGCTTCCGAATATTAAGATACTTATCTTAGAGCCGTTTGTCTTAAAAGCTTCCTCGACCGAGGGCAATTGGGATGCCTTCCATTCGGAGGTCTTAAAGCGCGCCGTAATGGCGAAAAAGATCGCAGAAAAGCATAGCTTGCCGTTTATTCCTTTGCAGAACGGCTTCGAGAAATTAGCTAAGACTGCCCCGGCAGACTATTGGCTTTCGGATGGCGTGCATCCTACCGCTATGGGACATGAGTTCGTTAAAAACGAATGGCTCAAAGCCTTTTATGCCCTCTAAAGGTATATCATCTCTTTGCAGTATATGCAAAATGCTCCGGCTCATGACTACATGACCGAAAGGAATCAAAAACATGGAATTTATCCCCTCCGACCGCGATGACCTTATGTCTGCAAGCCGGCCACAGACCGGCGTTCTGCTCTTGGGGCTGTATTCGGCTTCCTCCGAGGAGGCCGAATGTGACCGGTCGCTCGCAGAGCTTGCAAGCCTTGTCGAAACCGCTCTTGCCGAGCCGGACATACGCTTTTTCAGCATGACCCAGTGCCGCAAGGCACCTGAAGCTGCCACCTTCATCGGCGAGGGCAAAGCCCGCGAAGCTGCCGAGCTGTGCAAAAATAACGATATCACGCTTGCCGTCTTTGATGCGGAGTTGTCCCCCTCACAGATCAAAAATCTGGAGGACTTATTAAATGCCCCCTTTGGTGCCGATGAAAAAAATGTCCGGCTCATCGACCGCACTATGCTCATTCTCGATATCTTTGCTGCCCACGCTACAAGCGGCGAGGGAAAGCTGCAGGTCGAGATCGCGCAGCTTCAGTATACGTCCCCCAGGCTTACCGGACAGGGTATATCGCTCTCAAGACAGGGCGGCAGCGCCGTGGTCGGCTCAAGAGGCCCCGGGGAGACAAAGCTTGAAACGGATCGACGGCATATCCGCGCACGTATTCAGGCTCTGAAGGAACAGCTTTCCGTTCTGGAAAAGGAACGTGCCGTCAAGCGTGCGAAACGCGAAAAAAGCGGCATTCCCACCATCGCTATTGCCGGTTATACCAATGCCGGAAAATCGACTCTGCTCAACTATCTGACCGATGCCGGAATTTTGGCGGAAAATAAGCTGTTTGCTACCCTTGACCCAACTGTGCGCCGTCTGACATTGCCCTCCGGGCGCGAGGTGTTGGTTGCCGATACCGTCGGCTTTATCCATAAATTGCCGCACGGATTGGTCGAGGCGTTTCGCTCGACCTTGGATGAGGTGCGCTATGCCGATGCGCTTCTTATCGTCACGGACGTTTCTGACCCGGAATATGAGTTGAAGCTGCGTGTGACCGAGGAGACACTTGCGTCGTTGGAAGCCGCCGGAAAGCCGACCGTCTATGTGTTCAATAAAGCAGATAGGGTCGAAACGCGCTTTCCCAAGGAACAGCTTTTGAGTCGGGATGCCGTCAATGTTTCGGCACTGACCGGCGAAGGGATCGATGACCTTCTTGCGCTTGTCGATGACCTTCTCATGCGCTCAAAGCGGCGCGTGTGCTTCTTGTTTCCCTTTGATGTGCAGGGCGCGGCACTGTCGGAATTATATAAAAATGCCACCGTTGAAAGCGCCGAATATACCGATGGCGGCGCAAGGGTCCGGGCGCTTGTCGATCCAAAGCAGCTCGGTCGCTATCAGAATTATATCTGGGAGGAAGAAGAATGAAGCTTGCTACCACCTCCGGCGATTTTGCCCGGTTTGCCCCTACCCATAAGGAATGCGTGGGACACGTTATCGATGCCGGCTTCCGATATATCGATCTAAGTATGTATCACGATGCCCGTGTCGATTCACTGATCCTGCAGGACTCCTGGCGCGACTATGCTGCTGAGCTTCGTGCCTATGCCGAATCACGCGGCGCGACCTTTGTTCAGGCGCATTCGCCGGGGGGGAACCCTTTACAAAGGGATGAAAACTGGCAGATACTGTTGGATTCCACTATCCGCTCCATCGAGATGTGCGGTGCATTAGGCATTGGACATACGGTGGTTCATGCCGGATGGGCAGATGGGATCGGAAAAGACGAATATTTCGAGCGTAACCGTGATTTTTACCGTCTCCTATTGCCGACCGCTGAAAAATGCGGCGTGAAGATCCTCACCGAAAACAGCACGCACGCGAATATGGGCGAACGCTATTATTTCTACACCGGCGCAGATATGAAGGAGTTTGTCGAATACGTCGATCACCCCCTGTTTGGTGTGTGCTGGGACACCGGACACGCGAATATCGAAGGACCGCAGTATCAAGAAATATGCGATCTGGGAGAGACATTAGTTGCCGTGCATATCAACGATAACCGGGGACAGGCGGATGAGCATATCCTGCCGTATTTGGGCACGGTAAGCATGGATGAGGTCATGCACGCGCTTGTGGATATCGGCTATACCGGCACCTTTACCATGGAATGCGACAGCACCATGCGAAGCGCAAGGTGTTGGTTTGGCGGTGACCGGCAGATCATGCCGGGAGAGAAGCGTCTGCTTCATCCGCCGCTGTGCGTGCAAAAGGACTTGGAAAGAGCGCTATATACCTGCGGCAAATACATTTTGGAAAGCTATGGTCTTTTTGAAGAATAGGGGAGGCGCGTATGCGAAGGCCGGCACAAACCGGAAGCTTTTTACTTAGTCTGCTGTTCGGTCTGCTTTTGAATTTGGAGGGACTGATACCGGCGGTCATCCTTTTTGCATTGCACGTGATAGTTGGTTTTCCCCTCTGGCCGAGTGTTGTATGCGTTTGCTTGTGGGTCGTGTCTATCGCGGTGCAGATGGCGTTTTTTCGCTTTGCTGCCGGATGTGCAAACGAAAAGGATCCACCAAAGGAAAACAAAAATCCATATTCTGTCAAAAACGATTGATCAAATATAAAAGGAGCGATTTATATGGGGCTTATCAAAGCCGGTGCAGGTGCTCTTGGCGGAGTACTTGCCGATCAATGGAAGGAATTTTTTATCTGTGATGCGTTGCCAGCCGAGGTATTGGTCACCAAAGGTCAAAAGCGCGTGAGCGGACGATCCTCCAACACCAAAGCAAGCGATAACATCATTTCATCCGGTTCACGCATAGCCGTGGCGGATGGACAGTGTATGATCATCGTGGAGCAGGGCAAGGTGGTCGAGG
>CAZAWG010000177.1:0-4032 GCA_964488785.1 uncultured Oscillospiraceae bacterium
GGGCATAGGCATCTGCTTTGTTAGAAACAACAAGCGCGATTTTGCCATCTACCAGAATGCCGTTCGTCTGGGCATTGATGAGTGCCTGCAGATTTGTACCGCCGCCCGAAACGAGCACGGCTATCTTGACCGGTGCGCACTTTTTCATTTGATCACTCATGGCTCTTCTCCTTTTGTTCCACTCTGTCCACACAGAGCGATAAAAATGGCAACAGCATTCCACCAACAGAGTTTCCGAAAACCACCAAAAGCAGATAGCAAACCATCCGGAACGAAACATAGCCTGCCGTGAAGAAATAATACAAATTGGCGATGGAATGCTCGAACCCACTCAAAATGAACACCGGTACACAGAATAAAATTCCGATATAAGTGTTCCTTTCGCGATAGATCGACACGGCAAGATACATGAGAATACCGCAGAAAACGGCGCGAATAAGGGCAGAAGCGAGGGGCTGTTCGATCTTTGCCGTGCAGAGCGAGAATGCCTTTTCGGAAAGAGCCGGCTGCGACAAGCGAACACAAATACCGGCAATAAACGTTCCGATCAGGTTTCCGATAAAGCAGAAAAGCAGGTCACAGAGCTCCTTCTTTTTGTGAGAAACGGCGATATAGCCGACCTTTCCGGTGTACAGCGAATACCCCTTGGCACAAATGCAGATAAGAGCCACAGCAAAAAGAACCGCTCCTACCACACGATTTTCAGCCGACAGATATACCGTACCGCCAATACCAATGAGCAGTCCTGCGGCCATGCCATAGATCAGATCCTTCATATCCGATTAACCACGAATGACGATCTTTTCGTCACCGCTTGTGATCTTTCCGATGACATACGCATCCTCACCGGCAGCATGAAGCACCTCAAGTGCCTTGTCTGCCTGGTCCGCCGGAACGATCACGCTCATGCCTACGCCCATATTGAAGGTGTTGAACATATCGCGCTCATCGATATTTCCGGTCTTGGCGATCAGGTCGAAAATAGGAAGCACACGCACCGAAGCACGATCGATCTCGGCACAAAGTCCATCCGGTATGCTTCTCGGAATGTTTTCATAGAAGCCGCCGCCAGTGATGTGAGAAATGCCACGCACCGTGACCTTTTCAAGCAGAGCTAAGATCGGCTTGACATAGATCTTAGTCGGTGCAAGAAGTGCTTCGCCCACGCTCTTGCCGCCAAGGGCTTCAACAGGCGTTTTGATGTCTGCGTTTTCCACATCAAAGACCTTTCGAACCAGCGAAAAGCCGTTGGAGTGTACGCCGGAGGACGGAAGCGCGATGATAACATCGCCCTCGCGCATGGTCTTGTTGTCCAAGATTTTCTTTTTATCGACCACGCCGACCGCAAAGCCGGCAAGGTCATATTCATCGATGGGATAAAAGCCCGGCATTTCTGCTGTTTCACCGCCGATGAGTGCCGCGCCGGACTGTACACAGCCCTCGGCCACGCCGGAAACGATATCGGCAATGCGCTCCGGAACATTTTTGCCGCAGGCGATATAGTCAAGAAAGAATAACGGTTTTGCACCGCTGCAAATAATATCGTTGACACACATAGCCACACAGTCAATGCCGACCGTGTCGTGCTTATCCATCAAAAAGGCGATTTTCAATTTCGTGCCCACGCCATCGGTGCCGCTGACGAGTACCGGCTTTTCCATACCGGTAACATCTAACTCAAACAGACCGCCAAAGCCGCCGATATCCGAGCAAACGCCGCTGGTGAGCGTGCGCGCAATGTGCGCCTTCATAAGTTCAACGGCCTTGTAGCCGGCAGTGATATCCACACCGGCGTTCTTATAGCTTTCGCTGTAGCTTTTCATCGTGTAATCTCCTGTAATGATCGGTTAGTCGTTTTGGATATCCTTTTCGGATATCTTCTTCTCAAATCGGTTTTTATTGGACTTTGTTGGAATCTCGGTCGGATAATTGCCGTCAAAGCACGCTGCGCAGTATTCGCATTTCTTGTTGTCATGCGCTGCAAGCATACCCAAATGGTTGACATTTAAGTAGCCGAGGCTGTCCACACCGATGATCTTGGCGATCTCCTCAACCGAATGGTGGCAGGCAATGAGGTTCTCACGCGAATCAATATCCGTTCCATAGTAGCAGGGGTTTAAGAAAGGCGGCGCCGACACGCGCATATGGATCTCGGTCGCTCCGGCATCGCGTAACAGCTTGATGGTGGGCGCACTGGTCGTGCCGCGCACGATGGAATCGTCGATCAGCACAACGCGCTTTCCGGCCACCGTCTCACGAACAGCATTTAATTTGATACGAACCTTATCCTCGCGCGCCGATTGTCCAGGCGAGATGAAGGTACGGGCGATGTAGCGATTCTTAATGAGTCCAACGCCGTAGGGAATGCCGCTCTGACGGGAATAGCCGATAGCGGCATCAATGCCGGAATCCGGAACACCAATAACGATATCCGCCTGAACCGGATGCTCAAGTGCTAAAAACGCACCGGCACGCAGACGTGCTGTATGTACCGAGCAGCCATCGATCTGGCTATCGGGACGTGCAAAGTAAATGTATTCGAAGATACACAGCTTTTTCTCAGCTGTTCCACAGTGCTCCGTCAGCGAACGAACGCCGTTCTTGTCGAACACAAGAATTTCGCCCGGCTCTACATCGCGGATAAAGGTAGCTCCCACTGCATCCAAAGCACAGCTTTCGGAAGCTACGATATACCGTCCATCCTCGGTCATACCATAGCAGAGCGGACGGAAGCCATGGGGGTCGCGCACGGCGATGAGCTTGGAGGGAGACATAAGAACCAGGGAATACGCACCGTGCAGCCGATCCATTGCGCGACTGACAGCTTCTTCGACCGAAGAAGACTGAATACGCTCCTTGGTGATAACATAGGAAATGACCTCGGTATCGCTGGTGGTGTGGAAGATAGAGCCTTCCAGCTCCAATTCCTCACGAAGCGCATAGGAATTGACTAAGTTTCCGTTATGCGCAAGTGCCATACGCCCTTTGATATGATTGACCACGATAGGCTGGGCATTAGCGCGGTCGTTCGAGCCGGTCGTGCCGTAGCGAACGTGCGCGACCGCCATATTTCCTTCGCCTAAGGAGGCAAGAACATCCGGCGTAAAAACTTCGCTTGCCAGTCCGACATCCTTGTAGGAGGTGAACAGACCATCGTCGTTTACGGCAATGCCGGCACTTTCCTGTCCGCGATGCTGAAGGGCGAACAGACCATAGTAGCAGGTGGAGGCAACGTTGCAGGTCTTGGGTGCAAATACACCGAAAACGCCGCATTCTTCATGAATTTTGGTATCTAACATAAGTTACTTGTCCGTCACTTTCATTTGGACGGCAGAGCATGGATACTCTGCCGTCAGGGTGGGAAGGGGGATTATTCGCCAAGAAGGCGCTTGCGAATTTCGATATAAGCATCCTCTACATTTCCGAGGTCGCGGCGGAAGCGGTCCTTATCGAGCTTTTCATGGGTCTTGCTGTCCCAGAAACGGCAGGTATCGGGAGAAATCTCATCGGCAAGCACAATGGTGCCATCGGCGGTTTTGCCGAATTCAAGCTTGAAATCGACCAGCTCAATGCCAAGACCCAGGAAATATTTCTTCAACACTTCGTTGACCTTAAAGGCCATGCTCTTGATGGTCTCGATTTCTTTTTTGGTTGCCAGTCCCAAGGCAAGCGCATGGTAGGAATTGATCAGCGGATCGCCAAGATCATCGTTCTTATAGGAAAATTCGATGGTCGGCTCTTCGAACACAATACCTTCCTCCACGCCGTAGCGCTTTGCAAAGCTGCCGGCCGAGATATTGCGGATGATGACCTCAAGCGGAACGATGCTCACCTTTTTAACGACCGTCTCACGCTCAGAAAGCTCTTCCACAAAGTGAGTCGGAACGCCTTCCTTTTCGAGTAGCTGCATCAGGTAGTTGGTCACACGGTTGTTGATAACGCCCTTACCGGCAATGGTGCCCTTCTTTAAACCATTGAATGCGGTTGCATCATCCTTGTAGTCCACGATAACGAGATTTTCGTCTGTAGTGG
>CAZAWG010000178.1:0-4012 GCA_964488785.1 uncultured Oscillospiraceae bacterium
GCTTTTATAAGCGCGTTGTCGATTCTGCATATGAATTATACACTCTTACGCCAACAAAGTTAATCGATTCGTGCATATTTAACATTTGAAGCATCAAATGAGAATGAACGCCTTTTTATCCGTGAATCTGACGTAAATTTTATCGATGTTTGAGCTTTATCTATTTTATTTTGAACATTCTGTTTCGTATGTTTTTTGCGCATTTTCCTCTTGACAAGTTGCACGATTCGGAGTATAATAAATGATGTTTTACATAGCGTGTTTGAGATTTTGAGTCACGGTTCGGTCGAAGAGGTGAAAGCACCCCTTTTTCTTACCGCGGCTTTTTTTATCGTTTTCAAACACGACCAGATAAACTCTCATTCTATTTATTTGCAGGAGGAAGAAGCACTATGTATGACGTTACCGTCATCGGAGGCGGCGTTGTCGGCGCACTCACAGCGCGCGAGCTGACACGCTTCCGCTTAAAGGTCTGTATCTTGGAAAAGGAAAACGATGTGGCCATGGGAGCCTCCAAAGCCAACAGTGGCATCGTTCATGCCGGCTTTGACGCGCATCCCGGTTCGCTCAAGGCGCGCTTCAACGTAGCCGGAAACCGCATGATGAAGGGACTTTGCCAGATGCTTGGCGTGAAATACCGCCGCAATGGTTCGCTTGTCATCGCCTTTTCGCAGGAGGACATGAAAACACTTCGCGAATTGTATGAGCGCGGTGCCGCCAACAAGGTCCCCGAGCTTTCGATTCTGGACAAAGAACAGGTTCACGCCATGGAGCCTTCTCTTTCGGACAAGGTTGTAGGCGCACTGTTTGCTCCCACCGGCGGTATCGTCTGTCCCTATGGCTTGACTATTGCCGCCGCCGGAAACGCCATGGACAACGGAGCAGAGCTGTTGACTGACTTTGCCGTTTCGTCCATCGACACACACGCCGACTTCTATACGCTTCATGCCGCCGATGGGCGCAGCGTGGAATCCCGCTTCGTGGTCAACAGTGCCGGGCTCTTTTCGGATGAAGTGGCTGCGATGGTGGGCGACACCTCGTTCCATGTTCATCCCCGTCCCGGCGAATACATGATCTTGGATAAGTCGAGTGCTTCTCTGTGCGATCACACCATCTTCCGCACCCCGACCGCTATGGGCAAGGGCATTTTAGTCTCCCCCACCGCCGACGGGAATATTCTTCTCGGTCCGACCTCGATCGACACCACCGACAAGCTCGACCATTCCACCACGCCGGAGGGACTGGCACTTATTGCCGAGCAGGCCTTTGAGGACACGCCAAACGTGCCGTTACGCAGTGTGATCACCTCGTTCACCGGACTTCGCGCGGTCGGCGACACCGGCGATTTCGTCATTCATTTCTCCGCTTCGCGCTTTTTGACTCTGGGCGGCATCGAATCGCCCGGTCTTACCAGCGCCCCGGCTCTTGCCAAGCACGTTGTCAAGCTGCTGCAAAAGGCCGGTCTTTCCACCGAACGCAACGCTTCCTTCAACGGTCGCCGCAAGGCTTATCATAAATTCTCCGAAATGCGCCCGGCGCAAAAGAACCGCATCATCCGTGAAAATCCGGATTACGGAACCATCATCTGCCGCTGTGAAGGCATCACCAAGGGTGAGATCATCGATGCCATCCGCACCAATCCCCCGGCACGGGATCTGGACGGTGTGAAGCGCCGCACACGCAGTGGCATGGGGCGTTGTCAGGGCGGCTTCTGTTCGCCGGTCATCACCGGGCTTATCGCAAAGTACGCCGATATGCCGTTCGAAGCCGTCACCAAAAAGGGTGCCGGAAGCGAACTCAACTTTGGGAAAACCAAGTAACAAAGGAGAAAGCAAACCATGAAAAAAGAGCTTGTCATCATCGGCGGTGGTCCGGCTGGCATGAGTGCCGCTGTCCGTGCCTATGAAGCCGGTATAAAGGATATTCTCATTTTAGAGCGTGAATCCAGCCTTGGCGGCATTTTGAAGCAATGCATCCACAACGGTTTCGGACTTCACAAATTCGGCGAGGAGCTGACCGGTCCGGAATACGCATATAAATATGAAAAAAAAGTGCTTGAATACGGCATTCCGTATATGACCGATACGACCGTGCTTTCGCTTTCGAACGACCGCACCGTCACCGCCACGAACGCCGAAAAGGGTGTGTTCACCATCAAGGCCGGTGCTGTGATCTTAGCCATGGGCTGTCGCGAACGCTCGCGCGGCGCAGTCAACACTGCCGGCACCCGTCCGGCCGGTGTGTTTTCTGCCGGAACGGCACAGAAATATGTCAACATCGACGGCTATATGCCCGGCAAGACGGTCGTCATCTTAGGCTCGGGCGATATCGGGCTTATCATGGCGCGTCGCATGACCTTAGAGGGTGCTAAAGTCAAGGCTGTCTGCGAGATCATGCCGTATTCCGGCGGTCTTTCGCGCAATATCGTCCAGTGTCTCAACGATTTCGATATTCCGCTCAAGCTGTCACACACCATTCTGAAGATCCACGGCGAACAGCGCGTGACCGGCGTGACCATCGCCAAGGTTGACGAACGCCGTGCGCCCATTCCCGGAACAGAAGAATATATCCCCTGCGACACAGTTCTGTATTCGGTCGGTCTGATCCCGGAAAACGAGTTGACACGCGGCGCGGATATCGCGCTTGACCGTGTGACTAACGGTGCAAGGGTGGATGAATTTCGCGAAACAGAATGCGCCGGTGTGTTCTCCTGCGGAAACGTACTTCACGTACACGATCTGGTGGACTATGTCAGCGAGGAAGCGGAGATCGCCGGTCTTGGCGCGGCACGTTTCCTTCGCGGCGAAACCGGAAATAAATTAGATACCCCCATCACACTGACAGCCACAAACGGTGTACGCTATACCGTTCCCCAGCGCATTTCGGAAAAGGGAAAGGTCTCGGTGTTCTTCCGCGTGGGCGATGAGTATAAAAACGCATACCTTGTGGTCAAGGATGGCGAACGCGAGGTACTGCGCCGCAAGAAGGTTCGTCTGGCGCCCGGCGAGATGGAGCGTTTAGAGCTAACCGAAGCACAGATCGCTGACGTGAAAAGCGGAAATTTGCAGATCTCACTTGATTTTGACAGAAAAGAGGGAGTATAATGGAACAGACCAAACGTCAGATCATCTGCACCTGCTGCCCGATGGGCTGTCATATGGAGGTCACACTGACCGATGGCAAGGTGACAGAGGTTATCGGAAATACCTGCAAGCGCGGCGCGGCTTATGCCGAGGATGAGTGCCTGTGCCCCAAGCGCACACTCACCACGACCGTCAAAACAAGCACCGGTGAGCCGGTCTCGGTCAAAACCGCAAGTGCCATTCCGTTTGAAAAAATGACGGAAGCCATGAAAACGCTTGCCGAGGTGACCGCCAACGTACCCGTACACATTGGCGATGTGATCGTTGCCGACCTTTGTCAAACAGGTGTGGCTGTAGTTGCTACAAAAAATATCGGATAAGCTATTATATAAGGAAGAACAGGATACTACGCCATGAAACAGGAACCGCTTTCTGCCGGCATCATTGCCGCCGTCCGCTCGACCGAGGATTTCGAAGCGGCACTTCGCTCCCCTATCAAGGTCATCTTTTTACTCTCCGGAAGTATTTCGAAGCTGCCCTATTTCATCCATGCCGCAAACGCCGCTGATAAGAAGCTGTTTCTGCACTTCGATATGATCGATGGTCTTGGCAAGGATGCTGCCGGTGTGGACTATGTCGCCTCTCTTGCTCCCTATGGCATCATCAGCACGCGCGGAAATCTGATCAAGGCTGCTAAAAATGCCGGGCTCTGCACCGTTCAACGCTTCTTTATCGTGGATGGACGTTCGGTGGAGACCGCTCTTGACACCTTAAAGCAGACACGTCCCCACTATGCGGAGCTTATGCCGGGACTCGTGTACAAAGCCCTGCATACCTTCACCAACACCGGCTTTCCCATCATCGCCGGAGGGCTTATCACCACGCCGGAGGAAGCACTGCTTGCCCTGCGCTCCGGCGTGGTGATAAGC
>CAZAWG010000179.1:0-4006 GCA_964488785.1 uncultured Oscillospiraceae bacterium
ACGCAAGACTAGCTAAAGCGTCCATCGTGTTATAACCCTCCAAAAAGCCGGACATAAAGGCTCTTGAGGCATAATCACCGGACGGTGCGACCTGCGAAATGCTTCCCATGGGATCGACCAGAGCCGCGATCACTAAAACACCCAAAAAGACGAGAAAAATCGGATTTAAGATCTTGCCGACCCAGGTCAATATCTTTCCGGGAAAGAGCGAAAAGCCAAGCACTGCTGCAAAAAAGATGAGTGAATAAAGAGCTAAAACAAACGGATGCGAAGCATTTGCATTGATGCCGAGCATGGGTGCTACACCCACCGAAAAAGGAACGGTCGCACAACGCGGAATAGCAAAAAACGGACCAATGGTCAGATACAGCGCACAGGTGAAGAACACGCAGTAACCACGTCCCACCTTGCCGCTTAATTCGATCAAACCATCACTATGTGTGATACCAATGGCCGTCACACCCAATAACGGTAAGCCTACGCCGGTGATCAAAAGGCCCAAAATGGCCGGTAGCGTTTGATTCCCCGCCATCTGTCCCATGCGGATCGGAAAGATCAGATTTCCGGCTCCGAAAAACAGTCCAAACAGCATACTGGCTATGTAAACCAGCTCACGTTTATTTAACTTTGTTTTCAATTTGTGGCATCTCCTGTACAATCAGATTGATTCTTACTCAGATTATAGTACAATATTTGGGTAAATTGCAATAGAAATCTTGCGTTGTTTACACAAAGTTAACACTTGCGTGAAAAAAATCAGGCGATATCGAATTAAAATCGAAATTTTCAGCTAAGCTGTTTCGAACCGCCTTGTTGAAATTTGTCAATCGGTGCTGAAATGCTTTGTGCGAAATCACCAAAAATAGAAAAATGTCAAAAAATGCCTTTACAAATCCTTCACTTTATGGTATACTCTGAAGCAGTAAAAACCTTTAATTCGGTACGGGATACCGGCAAGGGGATTTGAGAAGCGTTTGACCATATGGTGCGGACGTTTGTTTGTATGCCTTCCGGTAGAGAGGGCTTTTTTTATGCCTTTTCCCCCAAAAAGGAGGCGCGTTATGCCAGAGCCCACCGTTATTATGGATGAAAACAGCGTCAATCGCACACTGTCGCGCCTTGCCCATGAGATCATCGAAGCAGACCCGGCCGAAAAGGCGCTCTATTTGATCGGCATTCGGCGGCGCGGCATTTCGCTCGCCAAAAGCCTTTCGAAGAGGATCCTGGCTTTTTCGGATATGCAGGTCGTTTTAGGAGAATTGGATATCACGCAATACCGCGATGATCTGCATGAAAAAACTGGCTCTGCCTTTGCAAACGACTCACCTCTTACCTTTGATATAACCGGCAAAACGGTCGTGTTAGTCGATGACGTGCTTTGCACGGGTCGAACGGCACGTGCTGCCATCGATGCGCTCCTCACCTGGGGACGTCCGGCTAAGATACGCCTTTGCGTACTGGTTGACCGCGGACACAGAGAACTGCCCATTCGGGGCGATTATGTCGGAAAAAACGTGCCGACCTCCCATCGTGAGCAGGTTTGTGTGCGTGTACCGGAATTTGATGGAACCACAGAGGTCGTAATTCTGAAATCCGATATATAGGTATATTGAATATTTTTCGGCATCTGCCGTGAAATAAATAAATAGGAGGCTTTTTACCATGAGTAAAAACAACACCACCATTGGTGCCGATGGCATCTACGACGCGCGAGTCCTCGGTATTCCGAAAATGCTGGTACTCGGATTCCAGCATATGTTCGCCATGTTCGGCGCAACTGTTCTTGTGCCGCTGCTTACCGGTCTGGACATTGCAACTACCCTTCTTATGGCCGGTCTTGGCACCCTCTTTTTCCATCTTGTGACCAAGCGCAAGGTCCCTGCTTTTCTCGGTTCGTCCTTCGCCTTCTTAGGCGGCTATGCTGCTATCGCTCCGGTTGACGGCAGAGGAGATATGACCCAGGCTCAGCTGCTGCCGTATGCGTGCATCGGTGTAGCCGTTGCCGGTCTTGTTTACTTAGTCCTTGCTGCCCTCATCAGGGCTCTTGGCGTTTCCAAGGTCATGCGCTTCTTCCCGCCGGTCGTGACCGGTCCGATCATCATTTCCATCGGTCTTAGCCTTTGCGGCAGTGCTAAGAGCAACTGCGATTCCAACTGGATTTTAGCAGTTGTGGCTCTTGCCATCGTCATCATCTTCAACATCTGGGGTCGTGGCATGGCAAAGATCATTCCGATCTTACTTGGCGTTTTAGGTGCCTGTGCCGTGGCCGCTGTTTTAGCATTTGCCTGCGGCTCGACCATCACGCTTGCTGATGGTTCACAATACATCGCCATGTTTGGTGACGAGCGCTTCAAGCTGTTTGCCGTTTCTTCTCTCGATAATGTCAAGAATGCCGCCTGGATCGGACTTCCGGTCCATTGGAACAGAACCGTATTCGGCGGTATCGACTGGTCCAACACCGCTCTCATCATTGGCTCGATCGTCGCCATTGCCCCCATTTCGCTTGCTACCATGATGGAGCATATCGGTGATATCTCCGCCATCTCCTCCACCACCAAGCGCAACTTCATTGAAGATCCGGGTCTGCACCGCACCCTCATCGGCGATGGCTTCGCCACCACCTTTGCATCCCTCTTTGGCGGCCCTGCCAACACCACTTATGGCGAAAACACCGGCGTGCTTGCCCTGTCCAAGGTCTATGACCCGCGCGTTATCCGCATTGCGGCTGTCTTTGCCGTTATCCTCTCCTTCTCGCCGAAGTTTGCCGCTGTCGTAGAGCTGATCCCGACAGCTGTTATCGGCGGTATCTCCTTCATCCTGTATGGTATGATCTCGGCTATCGGTATCCGTAACCTGATCGAGAATCAGATCGACTTCTCCAAGAGCCGCAATCTGATCATCACAGCAGTCATCTTAGTCTGCGCTCTCAGTGGTGTAGAGATTCCGATCAACGAGACTGCCAGAATCACCTCGTTAGCTGTTGCTTCCATTGCCGGTATCATTCTCAACATCATCTTCCCCAGCTGTGACTATGTTGAAAAGACCGAAAACGGCGGAGAAGAGGTTCCTAAGGGCAACACCTACAACGTCTGATCTATAACATCTCATTCCAATATATAGGGGGCTGTAGCAATATTTGTGCTACAGCCCCCAAACGCACCTATTTCTTTCGCTTTATGCTTTCCGTCTCCGGCTCCTTCATCGGCTCCTTGCTCATTGCGACCGGCTCGCGGCGCATATTCTTCGCTTCTGCCTTCTGCGTTCCCTCGTTTTCATGCTTTTCGGCACGCTGTTCTTTGCTTCGCTTAGACATACCCTTTTACGCATCCTTTCCTATGTCGGTTTGCCGGACGGTCTTTTTTCCGTCCCACCCTTAGTTTGGACATATCATGATCTTTTATACATAAGGAGTTATTTTTATGAAGCTCTATCCATTAAAGCTCACACCCGTACTCAAAAACGCCATCTGGGGCGGACACCGCATTTACGACACCTTTTCCATCGGTCGAGCTGCCGAACAAAGTGCCGAAGCCTGGATGCTCACCCTGCGCGGCGACGGTGTCAATACCATCGAAAATGGCGAAGGCAAAGGGATGACCCTTGCAGAATACGCCGAAAAGGTCGGTATGAAATCCCTGTGCGGAAAAGATGAATTTCCTCTTCTCATTAAGATCATCGACGCCAACGACCGCCTGTCGGTGCAAGTCCATCCGGATGATGCCTATGCCAAAGAGCATGGCCTGGATGCAGGAAAGACCGAAATGTGGTATGTGTTAGAGGCCGAGCCAGGCGCGACACTGGTAAGCGGTCTAAAAGAAGGCACAAGCGCTAAAGATATGCGCACAGCTGTAGCAAACGGCACCTGCGAAGCCCTTCTCAACGCCGTGCCGGTCAAAAAAGGCGATTGCTTCTATATTCCGGCCGGGCTTGTCCATGCCATAGGAAAGGGGATCCTGATCGCCGAGATCCAACAGAATTCCAACACCACCTATCGCCTGTATGACTA
>CAZAWG010000180.1:0-3934 GCA_964488785.1 uncultured Oscillospiraceae bacterium
GTATAGAAATAGGTAATGCCTGACTTTTCAAAGGCTTCCTTATACTCATTTTCGTAGATCTCGGCAAAGATATCCTTGAAGGTATGGTCATACTTCTTGCTGATGGTATCCTTGGTGGAGAACCACAGATCCTGTTTAGTGTCTAAGGCATACTGGAAGCAGGAATGCGCAAACGAACGGATGGAGGTATCCTTATTATACTGACCCTGAAGCACACCGGGACACTCGAAATCGTAGATGGTCTGGCGTGTTTCGTTTCCGTTTTCATCGGTGAACACCAGCTCTGCCTTTCCTTTTCCGGGCACGCGCATTTCGGTGGATTTATAGACATCGCCATAGGCATGACGGGCGATGGTGATGGGCTTTTTCCACTTTTTCACGGCCGGCTTGATGGAATCGATGAGGATAGGCGCACGGAACACCGTACCATCCAGAATGGCGCGGATGGTGCCATTCGGGCTTTTCCACATTTCCTTTAAGTGATACTCTTCCACGCGCTGTGCGTTGGGGGTGATGGTCGCGCATTTGACCGCCACGCCATATTTTTTGGTGGCATTGCTGGCATCTACCGTCACCTGGTCCTGTGTACGGTCACGTTCGGGAAGTCCTAAGTCATAATACTCGGTCTTTAACTCGACAAACGGTTCGAGAAGCTCTTTTTTGATCATCTCCCAGATGATACGGGTCATTTCGTCGCCGTCCATTTCGACAAGCGGCGTTTTCATTTGAATTTTCTGCATACTGGTTCCTCCTTTACTCGGTAACTTCGTGTTATGCCTTATGGGAAGCGTAATAATTGATCAGACAGCCGTCCAAAATGATCTCCTTTTCGTCCTCGGTCAGACCTTTGACGAACAGTGTGACATCGTGTATAGCTCCTGCCGCATCTAAAACCTTGGCAGCAAAGCTTTCGCTTCCGCTTAAGAGCTGCTCTCGGATATACGGAATGAGTACATAGTCGCCGCTTTCATACGGGAAGGGTGTCTCTTTATCCAAGGTGAACGGCAAAATGCCCCAGTTGATGCAGTTGCTGCGATAGCGTTTGGTAGCAAACTCATAGCAGATATTGGCAAAGCCGCCAAGCACATCTGCAAGCTCCTGCGGCACATTACCGGCTACGCGGGCGCGTTCGACTGCATCGACTGCCTTACTGCGCGAAACATATTCCGGTTCGCGGCGCGACAGCGCAAATTCGGCAAGGCGAAGCGGATTGCTACGATACGAAGAAGTCTCGCCGGAGGGGATGAGCTCATCGGTCGTAGTCACTTCGTCGCGAATGACAGCGGCCAGCTTGACAAGCAGATGGTCAGCCAAGGGATACATTTTCGGCCAATCGGTGATATTAGGACCCATGATGAGCTTTTCCTCCGGGTCGGGCTTACCAAAGCCGTAATACACGCGATGCTCATACACGGTCTTATCAAAGGTATACGGAGTCGGTTCGAAATCGTAATCGAGATCGGTTGCCGCCGTGATCACGCCGCCATTTGCGGCGGTTGCGGCAATGCTGCGCGAATCCATGAGTGCCACGCCGGACAGCTGTCCCTCGCCGGGCTTGGAGCCTTCGCGGTTGGGGAAGTTGCGCGTGGTATGACGCAGCGACAGACCATTGTTCGCCGGCACATCGCCTGCGCCAAAGCAGGGACCGCAGAAGCTCGGCTTGATGACAGCGCCTGCCTCCAACAGCTTTTCGGTGTAGCCGGTTCTTGTCAGCGCCAGACTCACCGGCACGCTGGTCGGATAGACCGACAGGTTGAAATAGCCATTTCCGGTGCTTTTGCCGTCCAAAATGGTTGCGGCCTCGCAGATGTTATCGAACAGGCCGCCGCTACAGCCGGCGATCACGCCCTGATCGGCATACACCTTGCCGTCGCGCACTTTAGCTACAAGGTCGAGCTTGATCTTATCGCCAAACTTGCTTACGGCTGTTTTTTCCACGTCTGCCAGAATATCGACCGCATTTTCGCAAAATTCATGGATGGTATAGGCATTGGAGGGATGGAACGGAAGCGCGATCATCGGCTCGACCTTATCAAGCTCGATGGTGATCATGCTGTCATAATAAGCGACGGCTTCGGGGGCAAGCGCACGGTAATCGCTCTCGCGTCCATGGACGGCATAATGCGTTTTGACCGTCTCGTCCGTCTCCCAGATAGAGGACAGGCAGGTGGTTTCGGTGGTCATGACATCGATGCCGTTGCGGAAATCGATGGGAAGCGCCTTTACGCCGGGGCCCACAAATTCAAGCACCTTATTCTTGACAAAGCCATCGGCAAACACTGCCTTGGTAAGAGCCAATGCCACATCGTGCGGACCCACGCCGCGGCGCGGCTTTCCGGTCAAATAGACAAGCACGACATTCGGATACGGGATATCATAGGTATTTTTTAACAGCTGCTTGACTAACTCCGGACCACCCTCGCCCACGCCCATGGTACCTAACGCACCATAGCGCGTATGGCTATCCGAGCCTAAGATCATTTTGCCGCAGCCGGACAATTCCTCGCGGGCATACGAGTGAATAACGCTCTGGTTGGCAGGTACATAGATACCGCCGTATTTACGCGCAGCGGACAGACCGAACACATGGTCATCCTCGTTGATGGTGCCACCGACGGCGCACAGGCTGTTATGACAATTGGTGAGTGCGTAGGGAATGGGAAACTCCGTAAGACCGCTGGCGCGAGCCGTCTGGATGATACCGACATAGGTGATATCATGGGACACCATAGCATCAAAACGGATCCTCAAATTCATATCATCGGGTGCTGTATTATGTGCAGAGAGAATTTGGTAGGCGATCGTACCTTTTTTCGCCTGTTCTGAAGGAACAGAGGCTTTTTCGGTCGGTTTTCCATCGACAAGGTAAACGCCATGGGGGTAAAGCTTGATCATTGGGTTCAGACCTTTCCAGATTTTGGTTCATGCAAAGAGTCCCTCGTTCCACAAAGGGTTGGACTAATTGCTACAACTATATATTATATAGAAAAAATGCTGCTATGTCAATAGGAAAACGTGAGGACGGTACAAAAAAATAATAGTGGTAAAAGTGCTTGTGCCTTTATCCTATGAGCTAATCATTTTGCAAAACCATCGTTTTATATTGTTGAGGTGATACGCCCTTTACGGATCTAAATCTTTTATAAAAATACACATAATCCAAATAGCCACACTTCTGTGCAATTTGTTGCAAGGAAAGCGTATTCGCATAAACATCGATCAAAAAGGCTGCTCGTTCGATACGCAAATGTGTCAAAAAAGCGATGGGTGTTTTTCCCGTGATCTGTTTAAACTGTGCCCGCATATAATCCGGCGCATAGCCGCTGTTTTGAAGAAGCTGCTGCAAGCTTATATTGCAGTCGCAAAACCGACGGTCGATCTCACTTACCATTTTATGGACAGCACGGTCGATCGGCTTCTCCAATCCTATGTTTTGTAAAAGAAAGGAGGTGTATGCCGCACAGAGCTTTGAAAGATAGTCATTTTTTAACAAGCGGTTATTATATATCATGGTCACGAGTGCGGTCGCCTCGCGCCCCCCGTTATCCGACAAATTAACGATCTCTTCAAAGTGGAACAGATCATCGAAATCGCCACATATCGATATATTTTTAAAACCATTTTCCGACCTTGAACCATGCTCAACACCTGGTGGAACAAGCAATATGCTTCCCGGCGAAAACGGATGATCACCGAGTGGTGTATGCAAAAAGCCTGTCCCCTGCAAATAGAGCATGGCTTCATAACGGTCATGTCGGTGCAATGGATAATTCTTGACACCCTCCTGCGTACAGTTGATTTGAAAGCTCATCTTATCACCCTCTTCCATTATACAGCAAATCTATCTTTTATACAAGTCTTTTCATAAAAAAGCATAACAGAACATTTGCGTTTCATGCTACAATACAAAAAAAGGAGCGTGATTGTATGAAAC
>CAZAWG010000181.1:0-3916 GCA_964488785.1 uncultured Oscillospiraceae bacterium
GGAAAGAGGCTTAGTCCTCTTCAAAATAAGAATATGGATGTTTATACAGTTTTATGGAAGGGAGCAAAAAATATGCCGGAAAAACAACCTATGAGCGAGATCATTCGTGAGACCTTAGATAAAGCACGCAGTCTTGCTGATACCCAGACAGTCATCGGAGAGCCGCTCTCCTTAGTGGAGGGCGTGACCATCATCCCGGTCACACGTGTTTCGGTAGGGGTCGGACTTGGCGGCGGTGAATATGGTTCACGAAAGGAGCACAAAAAGGACGACAGCACCAAGGTCACCTCTGATAATTTTGGCGGCGGCGGTGGAACAGGTATTACCGTCACGCCGGTTGCGTTTTTGGTTATCACCGCCGATGGAGAAACCAAGCTTCTCAATATTGGGGAAAATACCGGCTATCTCGGAAATGCTATCTTAGAAGCTGTGAATGGCTTTGACCGTGCCTTAGATAAAGCACCGGATATTATAGAAAAGCTCAAGGGCTTATTCGGAAAAAATAAAAAAGACGAAAAGGCTGTGCCGGCCGAAGCAGTTGCTGCACCGGCTTCTGAGCCGATCGACCGTGAGAGCGTATGAGACGTACATCGCGCGTTCCCCATGACCGGAAAAGTGAACGACAGACATTAAAATGGATCCTTCATGTTTCACGACCAGCTCTGCCGGGAATCCTTGTCGTTGTACTCGGCGAAGGTCTGTGGGCGGTGTTTGGCACGCTGACAGCTCTGTTTTCACGAGAGATCATCAACGGAGCTACACGTGGGAACCGTGAGCATATGCTTATGTATCTGCTCGTCTATTTTGTAGTGGCGCTTCTTTTGCTCGGTATTCATGCACTTATGCGCTATTTAACGGAAAAATGCCGCGCACGGCTGGAAATGCTTTTTCGCGCACGTGTATTCGGCTCTCTGCTGTCCAAGCGCTATCCGGCGTTGTGTGCCTATCATACCGGGGAGCTGGTCAACCGGCTGACCGGCGATGTTTCGGTCATTGCGGAGGCAGCTACCACCATCGTTCCTAATGTGGTGACCATCTCTGTGCGCTTAGTGTGCGCTATGGTTGTTCTGCTGCGCTTGGAATGGCGCTTTGGCGTGGTGTTTTTAATCGGTGGACTTCTCATTTTTGTGTTTGCGCGGCTTATTAAGGGCAAGGTTCAGACCTATCATGCCGCCATGCAGCAGGCCGATGGGCGTACACGTTCGTTTTGGCAGGAGATTTTCGAAAACCTGACGGTGGTCAAGGCGTTTGTCGGCGAAGGTAAAGCCTGTGACCGGGCCGAAAGCCTGATGCAGGAGCATTACCGCCTGCGCATGAAGCGTTCAATGCTCAGCACGCTTTCGTTATTTGGCACCTCGTTCGTGGTTCGCATGGGACACCTGTTTGCCATCGGCTTTGGGGCAATGGGGCTTCTTCGTGGAAGCATGGATTTCGGCACCATGACTGCTCTCAATCAACTGGTGGGACAGGTGCAACAGCCCTTTGCCAGCATGACCGGCGTTTTGCCTCGCTATTATGCGGCTCTGTCCTCGGCAGAACGGCTCATGCAGACCGAAACGCTTGCTTCGGACGTATATGGACATAAGGCAGACCGGGCATTGTATACCTCATTAAAAGCCATCCGGGGAAATGATGTTTCCTTTTCTTATGACAGCGAAAAGACCGTGTTGGAAAACAGCTCCTTTACCATTTATAAGGGCGATTTCGTTTCCATTACCGGTATGTCCGGCATTGGGAAAAGCACACTGTTCAAATTGTTACTTGACCTGTACCCGCCAACGAGCGGTGAGGTCTTTTGGGAGACGGAGGGCGGCAAGGTCGCCTTGACCGGTGCGACACGAACGCTGTTTGCCTATGTGCCGCAAGGGAATATGCTGTTTTCCGGAAGTCTGCGCGACAATCTTCTGTTTTTCACCTCGACAGAGCCGGATGAAGCGCATATCGAACAGGCGCTTGTGTGTGCCTGCGCACAGGATTTTGTTTCCAAATTGCCGGAAGGACTGGAAACGGTCATCGGTGAAAATGGCGTGGGACTGTCGGAGGGACAGATCCAACGTCTGTCACTTGCCCGCGCAATCCTTTCCGATGCGCCCATCCTTCTGTTAGACGAAGCGACCAGCGCATTGGACGAAGCAACCGAAGCGGCGGTATTATCCAATCTGCGCAGACTCAAGGAGCGCACCTGTATCATCGTCACGCACAAAAAGGCGGCACTTGGCGTATGCAACCGTCACTTTGTGATCCGGGATAAACGATTAGTCGAAGCCGATGTGAAAATGTAAACTTTTTTAAAACGAGCGAAAAAATCAAAAAAAATCGAAAAAAGCTCTTGCAATTTGCGTCAGACGGTGTTATAATAACACTTGCTGTCCTGTACGATGACAGGAATTTTGATTTAATATTGCATAATCAAGTTCAATCAAGCATTGGGAGGTGTAATCAATGGCAAAATGTGAAATCTGCGGAAAGGGCGTTACCTTCGGCTGCAACGTATCGCACTCTCACAGAAAGACCAACCGGGCATGGAAGCCCAACATCAGACGTGTCAAGATTGTTGACAACGGTACGCATAAGACGGTCAACGTATGCTCCCGCTGCCTCCGTTCCAACAAAGTAACCAGAGCGGTCTAATTTTTGCCGGCTTTGACCGGTTCATCATAAGGGCGTTTGCCCGCGTGAAACGACACGAAAAAGGGGTATTGCCTTGCGCAATACCCTTTTTTTCACGTCTTTATACAATGGCGTTCTGTGGCGTTGCCCCGGCAAAAAAACTGTCTAAATTGTGTATGGTGACCTTAGCAATGCTTTCGAGCGCTTCCTCGGTCAAAAAGGCCTGATGTGAAGTGATGAGTACATTCGGACGGCTCATTAAAAGTGCAAGCGTATTGTCGCGCCGGGTCTTGTCGGAAAGATCCTCATAAAAGAAATCGGCTTCTTCCTCGTATACATCTAATGCCGCGCCGCGCAGCTTTCCGGCAGTCAACACCGCGAGTAAGTCATCGCTGTCGATGAGAGCCCCGCGCGAGGTGTTGAGCAAAAAGGCATCGTCACGCATGATTGAGAACGTATCGGCGTTTAACATATGATAGCTGCTTTCGGTAAGCGGACAATGCAGTGAAATGATATGGCTTTCCTTTAAGAGCGTTTCAAGCGGCACATAGGCAAAATCGGCATCCGGCGCAGGCTGTGGATCATATGCTAAAATGTTCATGCCAAGCCCACGGCAGAGCGAAATGAAGGTGCGCCCGATCTTGCCGGTGCCGATAATGCCGGCCGTCTTGCCATATAGATCGATCCCACACAGACCGCTTATATTGAAATTGAAGTCGCGTGTGCGGATATAGGCGCGGTAAATGCGCCGATTGAGGGCAAGCAACAGAGCAAGCGTATGCTCGGCTACCGCATGGGGAGAATACGCAGGGACTCGCACAACACATAAGCCTGTTTCCTTTGCGGCACGGATATCCACGTTGCTGAAGCCGGCACAGCGCATGGCAAGGATGCGCACACCGCACATCCGCATTCGTTCCACCGCAAGACGATTGATATCGGAATTGACAAAGGCGCATACGCCGTCAAAGCCTTCGGTGATCTTAGCCGTGTGGTGGTTGAGCTTTTCTTCAAAATAGGTTATTTCATAGTTTTTGGCATATTTTTCAAAATACGGTCGGTCATAGGGGCGCGTATCAAAAAATGCAAGCTTTTTCATGGATATTTTCCTTTCGAGCTTTCGTGTTTTGGTCGTAGTGCTTAGTATGACCGTTTTTGTCGTTATTTTTCGTTCAAAGTATATAAAAGTTTATTTTTTGCGCTGACAGGAGGTGCTTACAGCTGTGACGGTTTCTGAAATGCTTTTAGAAGTGCTGCGTGGGGAAAGCGAATACCGGCAACTATACAATACGCTCTACAAATATAT
>CAZAWG010000182.1:0-3846 GCA_964488785.1 uncultured Oscillospiraceae bacterium
TCATAATGCGGCTCCAATACCACAAGCGCCGGACACAGCTGCTTGGCCTGCCAGATGACCTGTCCGGTCTGTACTCCGCATTTTTTGGCTAAATTGTTTTTGGCAAGCACAATGCCGTGTCGCTCCTCTCTGCTTCCGCAGACCGCTACCGGATAGGCGGCTAAGGCTTTGTGCTTCAAGCATTCCACCGAGGCGAAAAAATTGTTTAGATCGGAATGTAAAACAATGCGGCTTCGGTTGGCTCCACGATGGGTATAATAGGAAATGGCTTCGGTAGACAGCATGGGTCAGGCTCCTTTGCGAAAAGATATAGAACATTTGTTTATATTAGTATAGCACACTTGTTCGTGTTTGTCAAGAACAAATGTTTCTTTTCTTGCATTTTCCAAAAAAATTAGCAAAGCACTTCCCTTTGGGGAACTTTTCCGGTCCTCTCATCGTCAAACAGGCAAAAGCAAACCAAACTCGAACAACGAAAGGATGATTTTCTTGAAACGTATCTCTGCACTTCAAAAAAGTCTTGCCCTGCTTACCGCACTTGTTTGCCTTACCGGTGTGCTTTCCGGCTGCGGGACTTCCTATGATAAAGCGGCGGCAGATCAGGACATGAACGGAGCCTATTTCGATACTTCATCTGCTTCCGACGCAGCAGCCAATTCCAAGGTATCGCTTTCCAACACATATTCTGCGGCAGGTCAACCTTACGCGGAGGAAGAAGTCGAAGAACCTGCAGCCCCATCCACAGAAGCAATCCCGGGAACACGCAAGATCATCTACACCTCGTCCTTTGAGATGCAGACCACTGCTTTTGATGAAACCGTTTCGGCACTCGATGGGCTGTGCGAAGCCTATGGCGCCTACTATGAGCATTCCGAAACGTATGGCTATGCCGAGCGCGGAAACCGGAACGGCTCCTTCACCATCCGTGTGCCCTTCGACCAATATCAGAGCTTCCGTCATGCGACCGGCGAACTCGGAACGGTCGTCAGTTCCTCCGAAAACAACGAGGATGTCAGCGAAAAATACTATGACACCGAAGCAAGGCTCGCCTCGGCAAAGCTGCGTGAGGAACGCTTACTTGATATACTAAGCAAGGCAGAAAGCCTTGACAATGTGCTGTTACTGGAATCCGAGCTGGCAAATGTGCGCTATGAGATCGAGAGCCTATCCGGGTCCTTGCGCAAATACGATTCGCTCATCGAGTATTCCACCATATATGTATACATTTATGAGGTTTCGCGCCCGGTCACCGTCCAGACCCTGCCCAAGACCTTCGGCGAACGGTTAGCACAGGCGGCTACAGGCGGTTTCCGGAACTTTACGGATGGCTTTCAGGACGCTATGGTGGAACTGACCTACAGTCTGCCGACCCTTATTTTATTGATCGTTTTTGTGGTGGTCGTAGTCGTTGTTGTGCGCTCCATAAGAAAGAAGTACAAAAAGAAAATACAGGCAGCCATCTCCTCCACCCAGCAGACCGACAAAAAAGAAAGCTAAAGCTCCCCTACTACGTATTCAGTGCAAATGAATAAAAAGGCCGGCGAAGCCGCAGTAAGCTGCGACCTCGCCGGTCTTAGTTTTCATCGTATCAATCAAAGCCCCGGTCGGTCTGGACATATTCCGCAAAGGCAAAGCCAAGCACCCCATCGTATTCCACCACGTACCACTCGCCGGACAGGCAGTAGGCCGTCATACGCGCCCCCTTGGGTGCCTGTGTCAGCACCTGCGCCTCAAGGGATGGATAGCGGCGGATATTGAGCCGGTCACGCTCGGTGATAACGGTGGCATTGGTGGCATCAGCCGGGGCACTGTCGGTCGGCAGATCGACAAACGGGATACCGAAATAGATGGTCAGCCCCTCCACCAGATTCCGGGCAATGGGACGGATATTGCGTTTGAGCCATTCGGCATCGGCAGGGTCATCGTGATAAGCAAGCTCTGCAAGCACGGCCGGTGCGCGCGTGCGTGTGACCTCGGCAAGTGTGCTTGTCGGAAGGGTGGTCACCTCCGAAGGCTCCGGATACAGCTTCCGATAGTTTTCGGCAAGCACTTCCGCCGCCTCGCGTCCGGCGGCACTGCGCGTATAATAGTAGAAATCCGCACCGGTCAGCGTTCCGGAAAGGTATTCCGGGGCGGCATTGGAATGCAGTGCCAGATGTAAGTCATAGCTTCCGGCATTGGCTTCGCGGATGATCTGCGACAGCGGAAGCTGGGGGTCATTCCGGCGAAAACGGATACCGCTTGCTTCCAAATACGGCTCCATGGCATCGGCAAGGAGGTTCATGTAGTATTCCTCACTGCCGGAGCGGTCATAGTATTCATTGTATTCCTGGGCGGATGGGCTTAAAAAGATCGATGGCATAGCAATTCCTCCAAAAGGCACATTTCAGTTTGGCTACGCTTTTATCGTATGCGGAAAATCTCTTTTTTGTGCCGGTTCTATGGGAGCTTTTTTCCCCATATAGTAGGAGCAAAGGAGTGTGATGCGCTTTGCTTGGAAAGGTATTCGGGGTATTGGTATGCATCTCGTTTATGTTTGCAGGTGTGTGCGGACGTATGAACGACCTCTGCACCGCAGGACTCAAGGGTGCCGGGGAGGCGGTAACGCTTTCGATAGCGCTCTGCGGCAGTCTCTGTCTTTGGAGCGGCGTGATACGGGTGTTGGATAAAGCAGGCGTTACGCATATGCTCACACGCGCCCTGCTTCCGCTTTTAAAGGGAATGTACTCCTCACGGCTGTCAACCGAAACGCTACACGCCATTGCCGCCAATTACAGTGCCAATTTTTTAGGTCTTGGCAACGCCGCTTTGCCGCTCGGCCTTCGCGCCATGCAGTGCATAAAGCAGGATACGCACGCTTCCAACACGGCAAGCGACGATATGGTCTTATTTGCAGCCTCAACACTGCTCCCTTTCAGCTCCTGCCGACAACGCTTGCCGCGCTTCGTGCTTCACACGGCTCGACAGCCCCCTTTGCCATGTTAGCGCCCACCTGGCTTTGCATGGCGTGTACGCTGCTATTCGGCTTTATCCTGTGCAAGCTTCTATCCCGGCTTTTTCGACGACATACAAAAAGGACTGCGACATGAACAGCCTTGGCTCGTATGCCGTAGTCCTTCTTTTGACGCTTACCGGCGCGGTCATGCTGTTTTCGAAAAAGGATTTAGGCGCAGAATTCATCACCGGCTGCAAGGAAGGATTAGACACGACGGTGAAGCTGTTGCCGGGACTTGTCATGCTCATTTGTGCTTCGCGTATGTTTGCCGCTTCGGGAGCGCTTAATTTTGTCGAGGAGCTGTCTTGCGTGCTTTTTGCCCCCCTTGGCATTCCCAAGGAGCTGTTGCCGCTCTGCATTCTGCGCCCCATCTCGGGAAGCGGTGCGACCGCCTTACTCGATGAGCTGTTCGCCGCCCATGGACCGGATAGCTTTGTCGGACGATGTGCTTCCATCCTTGCCTCCTCCACCGACACCATTTTATACACCTTTGCGCTGTATTTCGGCTCGGTCGGTGTGCGTCATACGCGTCATGCCTTTCTGACGGCGTTTTTTATGCTGCTTTTGAGTACGGTTCTGTCTGTCTTTCTTGCAAGGCTGCTTTATGCGTAGTGCGCATTCGCAGACCACCCGTCAATTCTTCTTTTGGTTTTCCTTACGATAGGTAAGCGGAGTTACCCCCACATATTTTTTGAACACCCGACAAAAGCACTCCGAGCCGGAATAGCCCAGTGTTTCGGCAATGCGATAGATGGGCATATTGGTTTGTCTCAACAAATGTGCCGCTTTGGGGATACGCAGCGACTGAATAAAGGTAGAAAAACCGCTGCCGGTGTGCTTTTTGATAAGAC
>CAZAWG010000183.1:0-3837 GCA_964488785.1 uncultured Oscillospiraceae bacterium
ACGATCTGAAGCCAGAGCGGCGCGCCCGGTATGGCACACAACATGGCTATAAGCGCCGCCGGCGCGAACCAGATCGCTACCATCTGAACAGTGATGGCTTCAAAAATCACCGAAAGAACGGCAACGATGAGCCAAAACGTGACCATATGCAAACCTCCTTTTGCGGTTTTTTATGGATTTTGATACTGGGCGGCTATGCGTTCAAAAGTCTCTGTTCGTTCGTTGTGAACGCTTTGCCCGTCAAAGAGAAACAGCCCAAGCCCGGTGCCGTGGTGGTCGTTTTGCTTCATATAAGCGATAAACCGCTTTTGAAGCGAGGTGTTTTGCGGAAAGCTTGAAAGCTCGGGCGAATAGAAGCGGTCAAACACGCGCCAGCAGTCGTAAAACTCCGGCTTTTCGTCCACCCGGATGATGGTGAAATCCGAAGCGAAGCGGTCGATGTTGCTGCCCTCGGAAAATACCGTTTTCCGATAGGGTGGGTAGAGAAGATAGGTCGAGCAGAGAAAGGGAAGAAGTGCGCCGTCCTTGCCGCCGAAAAAGACGTAGGCATTGCGGTAGGAATCGAGCAGAGCCTCATGCGGCATGGGACCGCAGGACGGAATGTGGAGTTTGATTGAACCATCGGACAGCTGCTCGAATTCGAGCCTGCCAAGCTTAAACAGCCGTGCTTCGAAAAAGCGTTGATACCAGTCGAACGGGAAAATGCCCCATAGACCGAACACGCGCTTGCATTCCTCGATCTTACAGCGAAAATCGATGGCTGTCTCCCAGATCAGTGCATCGTCATAGCCGGCATCCCGGTAACGCTTTTGCATGAGCGGGAAATTGCCACATAGCAGTGCCATCCAATAGGTGTAGCGGTGAATGCCAAGCGCTTCTGCCGTTGGGGTACAGTCCTCGTCCAAGCGCATAAAATCGACTCCGTTTTCGATGGCTTTTGTCTGGCGCACAAAAGCATCGGTGTCTTTGATGCGTAAATAGGTTTCCTTCAGGCACGCGGCGGCATCGGGGCAAAGTCCGAGCCTTTGCGAAAATTCATCCAAAAACATGGTGTTCACCTCGCATTCTGATTATTCTTCCTCTATGGAAAAGGTCCGCAACGCCTGTGAAATGCTGTCGTAGCTGTAGCCATACCGAACAAGCTTGTTTTTGAGCGAAGCAAGCTCCTTTTCGCTCTGCGGAACGCTTCGCCGGGTCAGCTTTTCTATTAACCTCTGCAAAAGCTCCTCATAGTCGATATCAGCTTCCTCTAAGGCATTTTGCGCATCGTTTGCCGAAAAGCCCTTGGCCATAAGCTCGGTTTTTATGCGGCGCGGTCCGTAGAGCTTGCCATAGGCAAGTGCCTGCAAACGGTCGGCACACAGACGTTCGTCATCGATCAGCCCGTTTTTTTCAAGTACCGCTAACGCCGCCTCGCACACCTCCGGCGCGTAGCCCTTGGAGCGAAGCTTGTTTGTCAGCGCACGCTTTGACTTGTCGCCGAAATCCAGCAAATACGCCGCATAATGCAGACATTTCAGCTTTTGCGCCAAAAAGAGAAGCATTTCCTCGTCGGCTTCCTCCGGGAGTCGCTCCGGTTCCTCGACCAGGCGGTAAAGACCTGTCTTTTTGGCGTCGCTTAATGAGATCGTATATTTTTCACGCTGCTCATCGATAAGGGTGATCTCATTTCCCCCCACCGAGGCAAAGGCGTTTACTAAGATCATGGGCTGTTTTGCGGCTCCGGCGTTTATTCGTCAAACGACTCGGTGATGACCATTCCTTCCTGATCGGTCGCTTCACCGTCTAAGGTCTCCATCGGCTTTTCACGCAGAGCCTCGCGGATCTTGTTTTCGATCTCATCCGAAAGCTCCGGATTCTGTGCTAAGAATTCGCGCACTTTGTCCTTACCCTGACCAATGCGCTGTTCACCATAGGAGAACCATGAGCCGCTCTTGTTGATGATGTCTAACATAACGCCTAATTCGATGATCTCGCTCTCCTTGGAAATGCCCTTGCCATACAGAATATCGAATTCGGCAGTCTTAAAGGGCGGCGCGACCTTGTTTTTCACGACCTTGCAGCGTGTGTGGTTCCCCAGAACATCGGCGCCTTCCTTGATCTGCTCGGTGCGGCGGATATCGATACGGACAGAGGCGTAGAATTTGAGTGCCCGACCGCCCGGTGTTGTTTCGGGGTTGCCGTACATCACGCCGACCTTTTCGCGTAGCTGATTGATAAACAGCACGATACAGTTGGATTTGGCGATAGCGCCCGACAGCTTGCGCAGAGCCTGCGACATGAGCCGCGCCTGTAGACCCACATGGCTGTCACCCATATCGCCATCGATCTCGTTTTTCGGAACCAATGCGGCGACCGAATCTACCACCACAACATCCACGGCACCCGAACGTACCAATGCCTCCGTGATCTCTAATGCCTGTTCGCCGTAATCCGGCTGGGACACAAGCAGTGTGTCGATGTTCACGCCTAAAGCTTTCGCATAGACCGGGTCGAGTGCGTGCTCTGCATCGATGAAAGCGGCTTCACCGCCGAGCTTCTGTACCTCGGCAATAACGTGCAAAGCCACGGTAGTCTTACCGGAGGACTCCGGTCCGTATATTTCAATGATTCTTCCGCGCGGAACGCCGCCAATACCAAGAGCCATATCGAGTGTCAGCGAACCGGTCGAAACAGCACTGACATTCATGGAGGCGTTTTCGCCCAGCTTCATGATCGAGCCCTTTCCGTAGGCCTTTTCGATTTGTGCAAGCGTTGTTTCCAATGCTTTTTTCTTGTCATCTGCAGGGGTGCAGTCCAGTTTTTTTGCCATTTTCTTTTCCATCCTATCAACATCCTTTCAGGGGTATGCAACACACATACATTCCCTGTTGCATACACAGTATAGCATAGCTTTCGATAAAACGCAAGCCTTTGTTTACGTTAGCAGTCCGATAAATCGCCCTTTAACTGCTTTATGACGGTTGCAGTGTCATTCGCCTTGAATACAGCCGAGCCAGCCACAATGACATTGGCTCCGGCAGTGATCAGCTCGCCGACATTATCCGGAGTCACACCGCCATCTACTTCTATTTCCGGATCACATTCGAATAGCTTACACATACGGCGTACCTCTGCGACCTTATCCACACAGGGCTGTATGAGCTTTTGACCGCCGAAGCCGGGCTCGACCGTCATGATCAGAACCAAATCGACCTTACGCACAAGCGGCTCTAAAACAAAGGTAGGCGTTCCGGGCTTGATGGAAATGCCGGCACATTTCCCGAGGGCGTGGATCTTTTCAATCAGCTCCTCCGGGCGGTTGGTGGCTTCATAGTGGAAGGTGAGCAGATCGGCTCCGGCGTTTGCGAAGGGCTCGATATAGCGTTCAGGGGAAGAGATCATGAGATGCACATCCAAAAAAGCATCCGTCGCCTTGCGTGCCGCCTCAACGACCGGAACGCCGAAGGAAATGTTGGGAACGAAATGTCCATCCATTACATCCAAATGAATGTATTCGGCACCGGCCGAAACGACCTTTTGAAGCTCGTCGCCAAAATGCGAAAAATCGCAGGCTAAGACCGAGGGAGAAAGCTTTACCATGATGATACTCCTTAAATTAAATAAATCGGGTGGTTCCGGCAATTTCCTTTTTATTCAAAAGGCGTATGCCGGTGTCATGTGCGTGTATTTCTCATACAATAGAAGGAAGGACCATTCCGGTGTTATCCGTCTGCAGGGAAAGCCGAAAGCAAAGGAATCCGACCGTTTAAGCAGCACGGAACACCGTTGACATAGATGATTCTCGAATGAATGTATGAGAACCGGCACACATAAACAGTTTAACAACTATAGCTG
>CAZAWG010000184.1:0-3833 GCA_964488785.1 uncultured Oscillospiraceae bacterium
CTTTTATATATTACCACATTCGGGTGCTTTTGTCAACCCTTTTTTCGCTTTTTTATGGGTTATTTTTCGACAAATTTAGAGTTTTGGTAATTTTAACCATACAAACCATCTATTTTCTTCTCTCTATCGTGCTTTTCACCTTAAAACGCAGTTCTTTTCCCAGTCCACGTGCTTCCTCCGTCATACGGCGGAACGAAGTTTTTTTCACCGGTCGGTCTGTTTGCACCGTTTTTTCATACAGTGCCGCCACATTTTCCGCAAACTGACCGCTTTCAAAATCCTTGGGCAATACTTTTGGTGCTTGATTTTTTTCTTTTAAAGAAAGAAGTCCCTCCAAAGCTGTCTCAAAATCTTCCGCGCAAGAAAAGAATGCGCCGTTTTCACCTTCTACAATTGCCTGCTCCAAGCATTCTCTATCCTTGGCAAGCACCGGCACGCCGCAATACAGTGCTTCGTAAAATGTCAAGCCCTGCGTTTCGCTTTCCGAAGCACTGGCGAACACATCCGCTGCATCGTAATACGGACGAATATCGGTATGCTTCACGCCATCATGCACGACCACACGACCGTTCAAATGGTATTTTTCTACAAGCCGCACCAGATTTTCCTTATAAGGTCCGTCCCCCACTGTGACCAGATATACCCCGGGGTGCTTCTTTGCATAGGCGGCAAAATATTCGACCAGCTCATCTAAATTCTTTTCAGCGGATATTCGCCCCAAAAACAGAACGACCCTTGCATCCGGCGCAAGTCCTAATTTGCGCTTCGTGTTTTCCGGTGAAATGCGTTCGCTCGCCTCCAATTCCGAAAAATCGATGCCGGTCGGAATGATCTCCATGTGGATTTTCTCCGAAAAACCGCCGTTCCTTACATAATGATACATTTTTTCGGTTGGCACGATGAGCGCATCGCATTTTTTGAAGCAATGATCCAAAAAGCGCGGCACCGCCTTATCGCGGATGGTATGTATCCTTTGCAGGAAACCGATGTAATATTTATAATCCGTATGGAAGGTATGGATCCATGCCGGTGTTTTTTCACAGCGCGAATGGATATGCTTAGCTGTCATAAAAGTAGAAAACTCACAATTGGTATGGATAACATCCGGATTCCACGCCACCAGTTCATCGATATATCGATGTCTTATCGGCGGACGCACACGAATACCGGGATATATGAACGCCGGCACGCTGGACAGGCGATACTGTCTGCCCTCTTTAAAGGAACGCGTTCCATCCGCAAGCGTCAATACGCGGATATCATAGCCGCGTTTTTCCAACTCGCGTGTCAAAATGCCAAGTGACACCGAAACGCCGTTTTGTTTATCGGCTCCAAGGTCATGCAAAAGCAATATTTTCATCTGCGCTTCTCCTGTATTTTATCGTCACGGTCATTGCCGTTTCTTTCTTCTTTTATTATACTGGATAAACGCCCTAAAATCAAGTGGGATTTTACCAATTTAAGCTTTTTTTAATAGAGCTTGTTTCCATTTAAAAAAACGAATACGCTTGACAGATACAGCCGGTTCGGGTATACTTATAGTAAGCCTTACAGAACACAATGAAAGGAGCACATTCATGAACACTCTATCCATTCCCGTCAAGCTTTTAGACAAAAGCGCGATTCTCCCCACGTATGGAACGCCCTTTTCGGCAGGAGCCGATCTATATGCCATTACAAGCGCGCCTATTATCATTCATCCCGGTCAAACGGTGCTGATCCACACCGGGCTTGCCTTTGAAATTCCGGAGGGCTATGCCGGCTTTGTATTTGCGCGAAGCGGACTTGCCACCCAAAAAGGGCTTGCGCCAGCCAACAAGGTTGGCGTTATCGACAGCGATTATCGTGGAGAATTGATGATCCCCTTACACAACAGCAGTGCAGAGGAGGCCATTATAGAACACGGCGACCGTGTGGCACAGCTCGTCTTTTTACCTACGCCGCAAGCAGTCTTTACCACAACAGACGCTCTTTCCGACACAATTCGCGGGACAGGCGGCTTTGGTTCGACCTCGGTTTGATTGCTTTTACACTCTTTCCGGCGTTTTCTTATGAGAAAGCCGATAGGCGCCCGGAGCGATGGCATACAGCTTTTTGAACATTTTGGAAAAGACGAAGGCATCGCTATAACCGACCATGGGAGCGACCTGATTGACCGTATACCCTTTTTCGAGCAGTGCCTTTGCCTCCTCCATGCGCACGCCGGTAATATAGCTTTTCAGCGTCATACCATTTTTCTGCTTAAACAGACGCGCCAAATAGTGACGCTCCAGCCCCACCGCCGCCGCGATATCCGCTACGTCACACGCGCTGTTATAGTTTGTCTCAACATAGTTTTGAATTTGCAGGGAATAGTCCTCTCGCCCCACCTTACCGGTAAACAGCCTTGCGTACAGCTCAAAAATGCGGCCAGCCAGAAAGTCCTCGGCTGTCCCGGAAAGCGAAAAGGCTTCGTACAGCTTTTTATGCATATACACCGGCGGATGGATCACAGAAGGCAGCTCCGCAAAGCGTGCGGAAAGTGTGCCGTCAAAGCCGACCCAGATATAGTGCCATGGGTCTTGTGCATCCGCACGATAGGTAGTCACCTCTCCGGGGCGGATGATAAAGGCTTCGCCGGGCAGGACAGTATGCTCTCCCACCGGGTCAGACAAGACACCTTTGCCGGACACTACAAAATGGATAAGGGTATATTTTCGGATAGCCGGACCATAGGTATAGTTCGGCGCACAGACCTGTTCCCCAAAATCGACCGGGTTGAATTCACGGTAATGGCGATTGATGAGCGCAAGATTACGTGTATCAGACATGACGACCACCTCTATGTCATTGCTTTCTTATGCTTATTGTACCGTTAAAAGATACATATTTCCATTACAATTTGTAAATTCGCGCGGAAAGCATGATGTTGAATTTATGTTTCGGATACAAAAGTACATATAAGAGCCGTTTCTTCGGCATTCACAAAGCCAAATAACAGAAAGCTCCCGGGATAGAGAATAACCTCTACCACGGGAGCTTTCTTATTAGCTGTCATACGACAGATTTCTGCCACTTACACCACAAGGAAGAATTTTACAAGGAAGATGGCAGCAATAACATAGGTTAGTATCGAAACCTCTTTTGCCTTTCCGGTGAATATCTTGATGACCGCATAGGAGATAAGGCCCAAACCAATGCCGTGTCCGATCGAGCCAGAAATCGGCATAGCGATGAGCATGAGAGCGGCCGGAAGTCCTTCTGCCATATCGTCAAAATTGATCTTTCGAATACCGCCGATCATGAGAAGTCCTACATAAATGAGAGCCGCCGAGGTGGCCGGAGCCGGAATGATGGCAGCGACAGGGGCAACGAACATACAGGCCAGAAACAGAATACCGGTTGTAAGTGCAGTGAGTCCGGTACGACCACCTGCTTCAACGCCGGAAGCGGATTCCACGAACGTGGTGATGGTCGAGGTGCCGGTTGCAGCACCGGCAACTGTGCCGATGGCATCGGACAACAATGCTTCCTTCATATTCGGCATATTGCCCTTTTCATCGACCATGCCGGCGCGAGAGGCCGTACCGACCAGCGTTCCGATGGTATCGAACATATCGATCATACAGAACGTGACGACCAGCGTGATGACCGTGAACCAGCCGACCTGCATGAGGGCGGCAAAGTTGAACTTGAAGAGCGTGGTATTTACCATATCGGCAAACGGGGGGATAAAGGAAGCACCTGCCAGCGAGGCAAAGGGGTTGGTGTGCAAGAAGATCGCCTGTCCTGCCCAGTGGATGATCGAAGCGGCTAACATTCCGAGAAGCACGGCACCCTTGACCTTATGATGA
>CAZAWG010000185.1:0-3814 GCA_964488785.1 uncultured Oscillospiraceae bacterium
ATGCACATCCCATCAGCCGCGAGGGAGACGGAACGTTTTCCAATCTGATGAAATCCAATCTTTCGGTGTCTGCCATCACGGAAGCCCAGAGCCGTGCTTCGCGCTTTGTCACACCGGATGGACTGCCGTTTTCCTGCAATTTGGATTTGCTTTTGGTCAGTCCGGAGTTAGAAGCCAAGGCGCGTGAGATCTGCGGCCCGGATGCCAAGCTCTGCCCGACGTCCAATCCCGATGCAAATGCGCCGATGAATGCCGCAAACCCGGTATATGGTATGAAGTACATCGTAGTCGGCGGCGGAAATGCCGGCTTTACCGGAAAACAGTGGGCAGTCGCCGATTCGCTCATGCTGTCGGAGGTACTCAAGCTTGTGTATATCACCAAGCCCACCGTTTTGGTGTCGCCGCAGGATAATCCGCTCATCACCGATTACATCGGCTATGTGGACTTTGGCTTTGGCTTTGGCGATGCACGTCCCATTCTGTTTTCTGACCCGGCGTAAAAAGAGGTGGCGCATATGAGAGAACGAATTCCGGAAAAGACCGAAGCGTTGACGCTTACCGGAAAGGATGTCCGGGTTGCTGCCCAGGGACTTGAGGTCACGCTGTATGCCGAAAACGCCGATGTATACATCAAAATGCACCCATCGGTGCCCAATGCACAGGCGTTTATCATAAAGCAGGGCGACCGGTTATGCCTTTCGGGCGATTTTGTGGCAAGCGGTACAGGGGCAACTCTCCGACTGTTATATTGTCGCGTGCTGTAAAAACGAAGCAGGGCAGGAGAAGCTCTTCTTCTCCTGCCCGAAAGGGGGAAAACAATGGAACGTGTGAACGGCTACACGCTTGACCGCCTGCGGGAGGCGATCATAAAGGCTTTGGGAATGTACACGGAAAACGGTGAACGGGTATCCACCTTACATGGTCAAGCCGCCGACATCGAAAAACGGCTGTTGGATGCGCTCAATTTGTGCGCGCGCCGTGTATGCATGAGCTTTCCGCTGCTAAGCGAGACACAGACGCTGTCACCGGTGGCGGAGAACGGAAAAAGGTATGTGGTACTTCCACCGGAGCTTTTTCGTGTGCAGAAGGTGGAGCTGCAGACCGTGGGACAAGTGTACAGATTAGCTGAGGATGAATACCATGTGCAAGGGGCGCGCTTATATTGGCAGGCGAACACAGCCCCGGAAGCAGTGCTTTTGACCTATACGCGAGCGTGTCCGCATTTTGACGAAAGCACACCGGGGGAGACGGTCATCCCACTGCCGGCTGTGACGGTCGATGCGCTCATGTATCTGACGGCGGCTGAGCTATGCCCGGTGGAGGAATCCGAGCGGTATACGCGCCTTGTGTACGCCTATCGCGAGCTTGCACTCAATGTCTATAATGTTCAAGCACCGACACATGGACGAAACACCTTTTATGCATCTGCTCACAGGCGTTTTTCGGAAAGAGGGGACAGGCGATAGGATACGTATTTCACACGCCGACGAGCTTTTCCTCGGCTTCGCGGCGGCTGTGCCACCTCGCGTGCCGCTTTTGGTGAGCCGCAGACACTTTCCGGCACGCTTCATGGCACAAGCACGTTTTGTCAGAGTCTGCTTATACACATAGGAACCACACTGTACCGGCTGACAGGTGGTGAGCTTACCACGCTTCTTGCCGGACTTCCGGATAAAAAAAGCGTGGCGGTCGAGTTTTCCGGCAAGCTGTATCTATACTGCGACCGACGCATTTTCTGCGTGGATCGCGGTCTTTGCGCTAAAGAAGTCTTTCCGAAGGCTCCGGTGGTCTGCACCGACTGCGCACCGCGTTCAGCCATTGGAGTGTCCGTTTCCAAGCCGGTTTTGAACCAATTGGCGCCGTATGTTGCCGTTACCTATAAAACGCCGGAGTCACTGTATTTGCAGGAGGGCTACCGTTTCCCATCCGATATGGACATGACACGCCCATTTGAAGTGTATGTAGACGATGTGCCGGTCGAAGCGGAAGAGTATACCGTAGAAAACAAGCACTTCCATTTCGCCACATATCGCCAAACCGAGGATAATGCTGTGAAGCTATGCTATTACAGCACCAAAACGGCGTATGCTTCTCTTGGCGAGACGTTAGCCGGCTGTTTGGTGGGTACGGCTTTTGGCGGCGGCACCTTGGAGGGAACACGCGTGTTCTTAGCCGGAAACGAAAACTATCCGGGACGGTATTTTACCAGTGAGCTTGGTGACCCTTTCTGCTTTATCGAAAGCAGTGGCGGTACTCTTGGGGAAAGCACGGGCGATATTACGGGGTTTGCCAAGCAGAGCGGTGATCTGCTCATTTTTACCGAAAGCATGCTTGCACGCATGACTTATCACTATATATCGTCCGGCGGCGGTTATTTTTCCATCAAGACCATTCATGCCGGTATTGGCTGTGATATTCCACAAAGCATTGCCTTAGTGGATAATCGCACGGTATTTGCAAGCAGCACACATGGCATATGTATTGTGGATAATACGGAGTGGACCGATCGACTGAACGTGATGCCGATCTCCCGTAGCATTGAAGATCCGGCACAGCAAAAAGGCTTTTTTGCGCTGTCTGCTGACAAGCTACGCTCTGCTGTAGCCTGCCTGTTTGATCGGAAATACATTCTGTATGCCGATGGAAAGGCGTTTATATGGGATTATGGCGAAACACCGTATGCCTCCTCCTCTGACCCGGAAAAGGCGGCAGGACGATTGGCATGGTTCGTGTTTGACGGCCTTTCGGGACGAATACTCACCGATACACGGACATTATATACCTGCAAAGAGGACAAAGAGAGCTGCACGCTTGAAAAAATGCTGCCCGATGGAGAGGGGAAAATGCATTTCTCAATGCATTCAGGTGAAAGCTCCTTAGGGCAAGCGCAGGTGGCAAAAACAGTGACCGGACTTGCATTTACCGTGCGCTGTGCAAAAAAGACGACACTTACGCTTGCGGTTTATGCGGATGGAAAGCGTTATCATACCTGCGAGGTGCGTACCCTTCCCAACGAAAACGGACTGGCATCGGTCTATGTGCCGCTTGCCGGACGAAGCATGGAGCGCTTTTCCTTTTCCGTTTCGGGCGACCAGAGCGGTGTGGGCTTATTTGATTTCCGGGTGGATCATCGGTGGCTTAAAAAGCAGAAATATCAAAAGTAAAGGAGCTTTAGCATATGGCGACAAAATGGAAATATGCCTCTCTTCCTGCAGAGGAACGAGTGGAACGAATTCGAAACGGTGATAAGAGTGTGTATGATGCTGAAATGGCACGTTCGAGCGAGGTGATCAAGGCGCGAAACGAACTGGGACTTGATACCTCTGAGCAAAAGGCGTGGATCGACCGTATCAGCTACAATTATAATTTATCCAATGCGGAAAAAATGGGGATCGATGCTTCCCGTGTGAATAAGACCGGATATGCGGATGTGCTTTTGGGCGGAAAGGTTCCATCTGCCCGCAAAAGTGCTTCCCGTGGGATCGTCGATCGTGGAAAAAGCGTGTCCACCGATGACCTTGCAGCTGAGCTTGCGCAGAAAGAAGCGGAAGCCGAGAAAGGCAGAAGCGTGCTTGCCGAATGGCTGTTAAACAATGGCATTGACGAAAGCAGTGAGGAAGGAAAGCGGTTTATTGAAGAGACAGAGCGTGAGATCGCCGAGAAGGTCGCTGCCTACCGCAAAAGCTATCAGGCGGCGGCTGCAAAGCGTTTGCAGTCCTTGCGTGGGTGATGAGATAATAGCGTGAAGCCGGGCGTAGCCGGACAAAAGATACGCTTGGAGCAAACGAAGGCAAATGCTGTGTGCCGAGATCGA
>CAZAWG010000186.1:0-3810 GCA_964488785.1 uncultured Oscillospiraceae bacterium
CACCAATACCATGCATAAGGACGGAAAGATCGTTGAGACGGAGCCTGCTGATTATGTGCTGAATGACGGCGTAAGGGTCATTCGCTTAAAGAAAAAGCAGTATGCGCACATCGTCCTTACCAATTTGAATGCAAGACTGCCGGTGTTTGAAAGCCTGAAGGAAATCAAACCGGATTTTATCTTTTTTCACGGTCTTGTAAGCTCGACGATCTGCGATGTTATAAAATATAAGAAAGAAATAGCTCCTTCGTGCGTGATCGTGCAGGATAATCATTTGGATTATAATATCGGACGAAATTGCGTCAATGCAAAGGAATGGCTGTTTCGTGCCTTTTACCGCCATATATGCCGTAGCTCCATGCCGTATGTCACGAAGGTCTATGGCGTGACCCCGTGGCGCAAGACCTATGCCGAGGATTATTTCCGTGTTCCGAAGGATAAGACCGATGTGCTTATCATGGGCGCGGATGACGAAAAGATCGATTTTGCAGGGCGAGATCAAATAAGAAATAAGCTCCGAACCGAGTATGGCATCGCGGACAGTGATTTTCTGGTCGTCACAGGCGGAAAAATCGATAAACGCAAGAAAATTCACCAGCTTATGGAGGCGTGCGGCGGAACCGGTGGGGTCAAGCTGTTGGTTTTCGGGCAGGTGAATGAGGATATCAGGGAAGAATTCGAACGTCTCCTTAGCGAAAACGACAATATCCTCTATATCGGCTGGATCGATTCGGACAGGGTATACGATTATTTCTTTGCTGCCGATCTTGTCTTTTTCCCGGGACAGCATTCCGTGCTTTGGGAGCAGGCGTGTGCCGCCAAGGTGCCGTGTGTGTTCGAAAGGTGGGAAGGCATGGATCACGTCAATAACGGTGGAAATAGCGACTTTGTCACTCCGATAACCGCCGAAAGCATTAAGCAAAAAATATCCGAGCTTAAGTTTACGGATAAGTACTACAAAATGAAAGCAGTTGCCGAATCCGAAGCAACCGACATATATCTTTACAGTAAAATTGCGGAAAAGTCGCTGGAGTGTGCATTATATAAATGAAACTGGTAAAAAACAAAGAGGTCAACAACGCAAGCTGGCTGATCGGCGGACGTATTGTTCAAATGCTCCTGTCCGTGTTTGTCGGCACCATAACCGCCCGTTATCTTGGCCCTGGAAATTATGGCTTGATAAGCTACGGCAGCGCATATGTTTCTTTTTTTACTTCCTTATGCAATTTAGGACTGAACTCGGTTATTATAAAGGAATTCTATGACCATCCGGATGACCAGGGAACGGCGGTCGGGTCGGCTTTGGTCATGCGGTTTGTGTCAAGCGTGTTGTCCGTTATGACCATTATGTCGGTCGTGATGGTTTTGGATGGAAACGAAAAGCAGACCGTTGCTGTTGTGTTCTTGTGCAGCCTGGGTGCGGTGTTCCATATATTTGAGACGTTTAATTACTGGTTTCAGAGCAAATATAAATCTAAGATCACTTCCTTGGCGACACTGATCGCATACATTGTTACATCGATCTATAAAATCGTGCTGCTGATTTTAGGAAAGAGCGTTTATTGGTTTGCTTTTTCGACCTCTGTGGATTATATTGTTGTTGCAATATTTCTTTTGCTTGCCTATAAGAGCTATAATGGTCCCAAATTAAGCTTCTCGTTCGAAAAATCCAAAGCTTTGTTGAAGGTCAGCTATCACTATATTCTGTCCTCCACGATGGTTTCGATATATGGGCACACAGACAAATTGATGTTAAAGCAGATGCTCGATGAAACAGAGGTCGGGTATTATTCGACTGCGTTTACCGTCTGTTTGATGTGGACGTTCGTGCTTCAAGCAATTGTTGATTCGGTTTATCCATCGATTTTGAAGCTTAAATCCGAAAATCAAGAGGCGTATGAACGAAAAAACAGACAGCTGTACGCTATCGTTTTTTATATTTCGTGCTTTGTGTCGATCGCTTTTCTGATCTTTGGAGATCTTGCAGTGAAAATATTGTATGGAGAGGCTTACGAGGCTTCTGCGCCGGTGTTGAAAATTGCAGCATGGTATGTTGCGTTCTCCTATTTGGGTGTTGCAAGAAATGCCTGGATCGTGTCAGAGGGCAAACAGAAGTATCTAAAATATATGTATGGCTGCGCGGCTATAATGAATGTTATTCTTAATGCATTTATGATACCGCTTATTGGAGCGAGCGGAGCTGCATTAGCGACTCTTATAACCAATATATTTACAAGTATCGTACTGCCGTTATGTGTTAAAGAATTGAGACCAAACGCCAGATTGATGCTTGATGCTATTCTCCTGAAAAATATAAAGTAAACCTTATTATAAGTCGAAAAAGAAGGAAAAATAATATGTCACTTTTCAAAGACAAAACACTTTTAATTACGGGTGGAACGGGGTCGTTCGGAAATGCGGTGCTGAACCGCTTTTTGAGTACGGATATCGGTGAAATTCGCATTTTTTCACGCGATGAGAAAAAGCAGGACGATATGCGCCATGAGTTTCAGGCAAAAATGCCGGAAGAAGCCGAAAAGATCAGCTTCTATATCGGCGATGTGCGTGATCTTGCATCCGTAAAGAATGCCATGCACGGAGTGGATTACATATTCCATGCGGCGGCGCTCAAGCAGGTTCCGTCTTGTGAGTTTTTCCCGATCGAAGCGGTTAAAACGAACGTGCTTGGAACAGAAAATGTGTTGACCGCCGCAATCGAGGCAGGGGTCAAAAACGTTGTCTGCCTTTCTACAGACAAGGCAGCGTATCCCGTCAACGCCATGGGTACCTCAAAGGCGATGATGGAAAAGGTCATCGTCGCAAAGTCGCGTTCCGTTGCCCCTGAAAAGACCAAGATCTGCTGTACACGCTACGGCAATGTTATGTGCTCGAGAGGAAGCGTAATTCCTCTTTGGATAGACCAGATAAGATCGGGCAACCCGATAACCATTACCGACGGCAGTATGACACGCTTTATTATGTCACTTGACGAGGCGGTCGACCTTGTGCTCTTTGCCTTTGAGCATGGTGAAAACGGAGATATCCTTGTTCAGAAGGCACCTGCCTGCACCATTCAGACACAGGCCGAGGCGGTTTGCGAGCTGTTCGGCGGCGACAAGAGCGCCATAAAGGTTATAGGAATCCGTCATGGCGAAAAGATGTACGAGACCTTGCTTACCAATGAGGAATGTGCACACGCCGTTGATATGGGCAATTTCTACCGTGTTCCCTGCGACAAGCGCGGATTGAATTACGACAAGTATTTTAATGAAGGCGATGCCGAAAGAAATACTTTGACCGAGTTTAACTCAAATAATACCGAGCTTTTGAATGTTGAGCAGACCAAGGAAAAAATAGCCTCTCTTGCATACATTCAAGAGGAGCTTGCAAAAGCGGAGAAGTGATTATGAACATAAGTGCATTACTGAAGTCTATGATTGATAACGAATCACCTGCAATCAAATGTGCAACTTGGGTATATAACAAACTTCATTTCGGAAACAGATGCAGTATAGGAAAAATTCGGGGGGGGGGGAACACCTATAAGGCAAGCATTGTGCTCAGCAAAGGTACCCGAGTGAAAATCAAAGGCAAGCACAATGAAATTCTTATCTCTCCCGGAACAAGACTCAATAACTGCAGGATATTTGTTTTCGGTGATAATAACAGGATCACTGTCGGCAAGTACTGTGCCTTGAACAACGTTGAAATATGGATAGAGGACAGTAATAACGAGGTGCTTATAGGTGAACATTCAAGCTTTTCCGGAGCAACACATATTGCCTGTATCGAAGGTACGGAAGTCAGCAT
>CAZAWG010000187.1:0-3802 GCA_964488785.1 uncultured Oscillospiraceae bacterium
GGAATGCACCGAAACCGTCATTGCCGCAAAAAATCGAAAGGCTGACCTCTCAAACGAAGCACTCAAAAGCGATCTTGTCGGTGAGGTGTCCGATCTTTTGTATCATGTGCAGGTGATGCTTGCCGATTTAGACGTTCCGTTTAGCGAGGTGCTTGCCGAGATCGACCGTCGGGCACAAAAAGAGGGAAATAAAAAGGTCATGAAGATCGTGGATCATAATACTTGAGACGGTTCTATTGTAATATATACAGATTTTGTTGATTATTTTTTTAAAAACTATTGCTTTTTAGAGTGCATTGTGGTATAATGTGGCAGAAGTGAACGACTGACTCTATTTTTATTTGGTACGGGTTCATAAAAATGAGGTCGAGCTTATGCCGGATATTTTGTTTTTTGCTTTTCTTCTCGTATGCTGCTTAGCAGGGGCGCTGTTTGGTATCTCCTGCTTAAAAAGCGTGCTTACGATCGGTAAGGCTGGACAGGATATCCGGCTTTTGTATGCCCTTTCGGCGCTTGGTCCCTGTATCGTGACGTTTTTTGCTGTGTTCGCCGGGCAATTGCGCTTTTTGGTGATCTATCTGTTTGTCCTGGAAATGATCATTTCTTTTTGGGGCGTGAAGATCCCGTTTGATCTGTTATATTATTCGACCGCTCTAAATGCGCTTCTGTTTACGGCGGCGCGCTTAGTGATCACGGCATTCGGCGAGATCGTTTTTGATGAATGCATTCGCCTGTTTGCGTATGAATTACAACCAAATGAGCCAGAAAGCTATGTGCTTCCACTGATCGTGCTGTTCTGGTCGTTTTTGCTTGCTTGTGTGTTTGAGCGCATTGCCCGTGTGGCTTGTATGGTCGGCGATACGCAGACGAAGGTGTTTTCCAAAGGGACCCTGCTCGTTCTCAACATCTTGATCACGGCGTTTTTAGCTGTTTCGGTCACGAATGTTTTGAACGATTTTCCCGATCCCGGTCCGCGCTTATTTGCACTCGTACACTTAGCGTTATACATCATTCTGTTCGGCTGTCTGTGGCTCGTGGTCAAATACCGTTCCACCGTAACGCACAATCAAAAGCTTCACAAAAGCGATACACGTGCCCGCGAGGAGCGCTACTACAGCTATTACAGCACCCAGGCGCAGACCTTAGAGGAAATGCGGCGCTTCCGGCACGACTACAAAAATCAGCTGGCAGGGCTTAAGGTGCTCATCGACAGCGGCGAATACGAACGTGCCAGCGAGTATTTGGACGGTATCGCTACGCGCTTTGATGGGGCGCGTTCCAAAACACGCGCTTATTCAGACAATATGCTGGCGGATGCCATTTTGCAGAATCTGGCGCGGCGGTGTGAAGCGGAAAATATCGCCTTTGATGCAAATGTCATGGTCGGTGCGGAAATACCCTTAAAGGATTTTGAATTGTGTACCGTGCTTTGCAATCTGGCGGATAATGCCTTTGAGGCGGCTTCCCGTTCCAAGGAAAACCGATTTATATCCTTTACCGGCTCGCGCCGTGTCAAGTGGTTGACCTTGAGTGCAGAAAACAGCTACGATGGGGTGTTGCTCACCGATAAAAATGGGATCGTGACCCGCAAAAGCGATAGCTCTTCCCACGGGCTGGGACTGAAAAGCATTCGTGCCATCGTGGAATCGGTTCCCGGTGCAAGCGTGCGCATTGAACCAAATCCGACCGAAAAGGTCTTTCATATATCTCTGATTTTTCCGCGTCCAGGCACAGACAGCATGGACAAAGAGAGTGATGCGTAGCCGGAGCGATAAGGAAGTCGTTGTATGACCAAAAGCCAATATATTACGCGCTGTGCCCTTTTTTGTGCCTTGGGGGCTTTGCTCCCACAGGCGTTTCATGTCTTTGGCGCGGTATCGGGGCAGGCGTTTTTGCCCATGCATTTGCCTGCCATGTGTGCCGGACTCTTTTTAGGTCCGACTGCCGGAGCCGTTACCGGTCTTGTCTCGCCGCTTCTCAGCTATCTGATCACAGGCGGCACGATGCCTGTTCTCATCAAAGTCCCCTTTATGATGCTTGAGGTCGCGACCTATGGTGCAGCGGCGGCTGCGGCGTTTCGCCGGCTCGGAAGGGTCTGCCGTCCGTGCTTTGTGCGTACACTGCTTGCTGTGCTTTGTGCCCAGATCGCAGGGCGGGCTGTCAATGTGCTTTCCACTGTGGCGGCTGTATATGCGTTTGGCGTTACGCATAAAGCGGTGACGATGACGGCAGCTCTTGCCGGTATCGGTGCCGGACTTCCGGGTATTGCGATACAGCTCGTGTTTTTGCCGACCTTTTTGGTAACGCTCCAAAAAATAACCGGGACGGTGTCGTTCCACTCGGGAAAATAACTATTCTGAGGGCGCTCTATGAATACAGGCCTTTCTCTTAAATCCGATCCATGTAGCTTTCCGCGGTCGGCTTTCGGCGGCGGATGCTTTGCCGTGCTGTTGGCGACGGCACTTGTCTTTGCTGACATGAATGGGCATATTTTGTTCCGGTGCAGTGTCTGCGGCTTTGCTGTGGCACTGCTTTTGTGTGCTATGAAAAAGCGTCGGCAGGCAATGAGCGTGTTCTTTTTGTGCCTTTGCGTTTTGATATCGACGGTGCGAAGCGAACAGGTGCGCTTGGATACCGAGCATTACGCATACCGCTTGGTTCAAGCACTTAATGAGACACCGCATACCTTTGAAGCGCGTGTGACGGATGGGAATATGAACGCCGCCGGTAATTTGTTTGTTGAGCTGCTTTCGGTGGATGGGAAGACTCTTTCGCGCCCCGTGAAAGCCTATACCTATAACCGTTCCGGGCATTTTGCCGCCGAAGGAACACGACTTTGCTTTACAGCCTCTCTGGCTTTTCCGCAAAACCGTGCGGATAATGCGTTTGATCTTGTCGGTTGGCTGCGTGGGAAAACGGTATATACGACGCTTTCCGGCTTTTCCGATGTGATGCCGACCGAGAGCACACCCAGCGCACATAAACGCTTACAAAGCCTGTTTATGACCGGGATCGAAGAAGCCTTGAATACCATTCCTGCAAAAGCAGAATATACCCGTACCCGCGCCTTGCTCATGGGATTGACGACCGGCGATAGGAGCGGCTTTACAAGCGCGGATAAAGAGCTGTTTTCCGGCAGCGGTATTACACATATTTTATGCGTTTCGGGACTTCATTTTTCACTTGTTCTTGGTGGTATCGGCTTTTTGGCGTCGTTTCTGATCCCCCGACGGCGTGCGCGGCTGCTCCTTTTGTCGTTTCTTTCTTTTTTGTATCTGCTGCTGTGCGGCTTTTCTGTCTCAGCAGTGCGTGCCGCCGTGATGGCACTGTTTTCCGGCTTTGGTTTTGTGTCCGACCCGCGACGTTGTACCGAGGGCGTGTTGGGTGCAGCAGCGGTCATGTGCCTTGTAAGCCCGGCGACTGTACTGGATATCGGCTTTCGACTGTCGGTGCTATCGTGTATCGGCATTGCCCTCTTTTCCGGGCTTTCCCATGTGTTGGAGCGCCGCCTGGCACGCTTTCCGGCCTTGTGCTTTGCCGCCGGTTCTCTTCTTTTGTCGGTAGCCGCCTATGCTTCTACCGGCGTGTATACCGCTTTTGTGTTTGGCGGCACAGCCCTTTCATGGATCCTTGCTTCCGGTCTTGCCGTGCTTCCGGCACAGGTCTGTTTGGGCGCCGGCTTTTTAGCGGCGATCCTCGTTCCGTTCTTCCCAGCACTTGCCGCTCCCTTTGGTTCAGCGTTTCGCCTTTTGGCAGAAGTAATCTTCCGCATTGCGGAATATTTTTCCTCGCTTCCCTATAC
>CAZAWG010000188.1:0-3801 GCA_964488785.1 uncultured Oscillospiraceae bacterium
CTGTGGCAGAAGCGTTTGCCTGCACCGTCGGCTGGGATGGTGATACCTACACCGTATCCATTAACGGATAGGTAAACTGCACCACACATTCCCTTATCATAGCAAACACCAAAAAAGGCTGTAGCCAAGTCACTCGACTCTGGCTACAGCCTTTTTTACAGCTTTACTATATTCTCCTCGTCACACACCGCATATCCTCCCAACACCGGAAAGGCACGCACCCCGGGCATTTTCGGCTTCGCGGTGGTCGCGTATGCACGAATGAGCCGGTATTCCCCGTCCTGTGTGCGGTAATAGCAATCATAGCCATAAAAGGCACGAAGGAGCAAATCGACCGTTTCAAGCGGCGTTTGCGCCGAGAAGGAATACTGCTCCTTCTCCGGCATGGGAAGATAGACCCCCTCGGATTGCGGCCGCGCCGCGTGATAAAGCCCCTCAAAATCGGCAAGCAGACAACCAAGCATTTCGGGAAGCAGTGCATATACCTTTAACATGAAGCTTTCAAGGGTTTCCCGTTCATCCAGCGTAAAGTGCCGCTGGAGAAGGATATCCCCGGTATCAAAGCCGGAGTCGATCTTATGAAGGGTGACACCGGAAACAGGACGGCGCATCAAAATATCCCACGGCATCGGCCAGCCGCCGCGCCCATAGGGCAAGAGCGAGGGATGGATATTGATGGTCGGAATGGCAGGATAGACCGGGATCTTATAATAATATCCGGCACAGATGACCGCTTGACAGCCCTTTTGGAGCAGTCGGTCGAAATCCAGCACTTGTATGCGATGCGTAGTATACGGGGCATTCAAGCGCTGCGCCAGTGCCACAACACCCGAATGAAATTCGGTCAGATCGTCCGTTTCGCAGGTGAACAGCTCTACAAGCTCACAGCCGTTTTCGACCAGATACGAAAGAGCCGGCAAAAACAGGTCGATCCCAATATACGCGATCTTCATGGACTATTTTTCGATCACAAAGACCGAGGTATGTGGTGCAAGCGTAAAGGTAGCATCGCTTGTGACTGTGCCATCGACATTGTGCCACACCTCAAACGCAGCACCATCCGCAAAAGAAGCCGAAACGGTATTGGATTGACCGGAGGTATTGATGAGATAATACACACGCTTGCCGTCCTTGACAGAGGGGCTGACAAAGAGTGCCTTCCGATGCTCGGCTTCGAGCGACAGACCGTAATCCACCACATTTTTAAGAGCCGGTATCGGGTCGGTGCAAGGCTCCGCCTCGACATTCTCCGGCACGGCATCACACCAGAGGACCGTACCGCCGGCTGCGGCAAAGGCTTCCAAGCGTGTCCTTAGTGCATCCGAAACAACGGTGGTATGCGGCAGAACAAGAGCCGTGATTTCCAGCCCATTTGCCGAAAAAGCACCGTTTTTGCAGGTCGCACTCGTCAGCCATTCATCGTCCACCAATGTAAAATCGAAGCCATTTTCGTGTAGAGCATGATACAGGTGGAACATACTTCCCTCGGTGTCGCGAATGGTCTTAGAGGGCGAAGCCCCGTTATTGATACCGATATGAGGCGGAATATAATGCCCTTGAACCGTTTCAATCGGATAATACATACCGATCTTCCCTACCCAACGGCTTCCACGAAGGACGTATGCCGCGCGGGCAAAATAATCCGCGTATTCCTTATGGTGTCCCTGAAGCCGGGAATGATCGAGATAGGAATTGATATGGTTGATACCGGACATAAAGATAAGATCCATCGTGCCGATTTCTTCCTCTAAGGTGTAGTCATTACCGCCACGATACTCGGGGAGCGGACAGATCTCCACCATGACCTTTTCGGTCTTGCCGGTCATACGCGCGGCACTACCGACATATTTTGCTGCAAAGCAATACGGAAAACCGGGTGAATGCAAGAATACCTCCGGGTCGCCGGTGAGCATATCCACACCGGGAAAGTCGAAGGATTTGAGACAGTGTAACAGGTCACCATACAGCGGAACGTGCATGGAAATGGCTTCCTCCAACAGGCAATGCCCGGAGAAAGGGATACTATGCGACTTACACCAGTCGGCGATCTGCTTGAAGAAGGCTTCATCCACCATATGTGCGACGGTTTTCCAGAACATCACCTTGCCGGGACGGAAGGTATCCGTTTCATCAAACAATTCACCGATGATATCAAACAACGAAATACCATGCATGGACTGAAACACCTCCGGAAGCGTATCCTCCCACGGAAGGAACACATACGGCATGGTCGTTTCGCAGTTGACATAGCCGCTCATCAGGCTGGGTTCATCGGTAAAGACGGCTTCAAAGGCATCAAAATGCTCCAATGTGTCGTAGTAGCGATCGTAGGTGCAGCGAATAAAGGAAGCGATGGCTTCCTTACTCATAAGATTCGGATAGCGGCGCGGACCATAGCCACACTTATGCGCATGACTTCCCTCAAAAACCGGTGCAATGACATAGCAATAGACAGCCGAATCGGCACTTGTATCGGTAAAGGGAACCTTGTTCCCTTGCGCATCGGTCGCATAGAGAATGCGCTCAAAGGGAGCCTCAACGCAATAAGGTTTCCCATTCGTGTGAAGCACAGTAAATCCATGGGCTTCGTATTCCGGGTGTCCGGCGAGAGTCAGACCATCTGCCGACCCACTGGGATAGCCCTTTTCATCGTAGAGCCAACAGCCAAGCCCCATCGAACGGTTGATCTCAATCTTTCGGTCAACATCGGCAAGATCTTGATCGTCCTGCAAATAGTGGTCGTTAAAGGCAGAATTGATGACCGTTCCGCCATACCCCTCTTTGAGCAGGACATCCACACGGTCCTTCCAATCGGCAGGAGTGCCGGCATGAACAAGGCGGTAAATGCGGTATTCCTTCGATGGATTCTTATAATCCTTTGCATTCATTATTTTGCTCTCCTTTCAAAAAGAAAAGGCGACGCATCTAAGGACGCGCCGCCTGAAGGCTATTAGCCAACAATTCCCGAACGCTCGATACCTTCAACGAAGGAGCGCTGTGCAAACAGGAAGATGATAAACAGCGGAAGAATGACTAAAAGTCCGCTGGTATTGGTGATAGCCGATTCCCAAAGGGCGGAAGCGGCGTATTCTGTCTTCAGTGTCGGGGGGATTTTGCTTACGATGTTGGTAAGCAGAGGCTCTGCACTGGCGGTGAAGAACGGAGAAGCCGTATAGAAGGTATCCGTCCACTGCCACGAGAAAGCGAACATAAACACAGTGGTCATCATCGGCACCGAAAGCGGAAGAATGATACGGAAGAACGTCTCAAACACGCCAGTACCGTCGATGTAAGCAGCTTCCTCCAGCTCATCCGGGACACCCTTATAGAACTGACGGAAGATGAAGATATACAAACCGTTCTTAAAGGCAAGACCTGTAAGAGACAGGATGTATACCGGCCACTCGGTGTTCAAAAGACTGATGGTCTTGCCGGTAAACAATTTGATGATACCGAGAACATCGAAATAGCGGAATTTCATAAACATGGAAAGAAGAAGTGTATCATGCGGAATCAAAAGGGATATAATGACCGCAACGAACAGGATATTTCTTCCCTTGAATTTGAACTTCGCGAAGCCATAGCCGATGATGGCACAAATGAGAGTCTGGAACAAGCCGCACAGAATGGAGATACGCGCGGTGTTGAACAGAGCTTGCCAATACTTATTTTCCTTGATGATGAATACCCACTGATCTAAGGAGGGATTCTTGGAAATAAGCTTGACGGTGGTGTCGGTGAAGTCAGTCGGGCTCATAAAGGAAGCCGCGATCTTGGTAATAAAAGGATACAGGATGATAT
>CAZAWG010000189.1:0-3787 GCA_964488785.1 uncultured Oscillospiraceae bacterium
GAGGGATACCCTACAACAAGGGCACTCATCGAGCCGGTCTTAATGGACGGAAATGACCTGTATTTTGCAACTTGGACGGAGAATGTTAAATAACAAAGGCGGTAAAGCGGTCATGGCTTGCTTATGATCCTTTCAAAAGCAGACATAGCTAAGATGTTTGAAACATATAAATGCTCTCTTATAAAAAACCCGAATACACAAGCTGACTTTGCTTGCATATTCGGGTTTTTCTGTTTTTATGCATTCTGCATCAATCAAGCTTGCTCCGACAAGCAAATATAGCAAAATTTCCTTTTTTTGCTTGCATTGTACATGAAAATATGGTAAAATTACTTTGATAACCATAGAAAGGACTTGATAATGCTATGGCAAAAACCTTCAAAGGTGGTCTGCACGTGCCGGATGCCAAAAATACACGTGATCTTCCCATCACGGAATTTCCGGCTCCTGCGACTGTTTCTATTCCCCTTCAACAGCATATCGGAGCCCCGGCTTCTCCACTTGTCCAAAAGGGTGACCATGTTACCCTCGGTCAGGTCATAGGGCGCTTTGACAGCGGTCTTTCCTGCCCGGTCCATGCAAGCGTTTCCGGCACGGTCAAGGAGATCGATATGCGCCCCTCCTATACCGGCTACGGAAAAACGGCGCATATCGTCATCGAAAACGATTTTCAAAACGAGCTGTCTCCGGATATCCACGGCTGCGCGACACCGGTGGAACAGACCGACAGCGCTGTTATTTTAGAAATCATCAAAAACGCCGGTATCGCCGGAATGGGCGGTGCCGCCTTCCCGACCTATGCCAAGGTCGCGTCTGCCAGCGGAAAGGCAAAAGAGGTCATTATCAACTGCGCCGAATGCGAGCCATATATCACAGCGAACCACCGGTTGATGTTAGAAGAACCGGAACGCATTCTGGGCGGCGTTCGGGTATTATTACAGGCCTTAGCTCTGCCGCACGCTATTTTGGCGGTTGAGGACAATAAAAAGGATGCGGCCGAAAAGCTGCAAGGTATTATCGGAGATGACAGCCGTTTTTCGGTCGAGCTGCTCAAAACCAAATATCCCCAGGGCGATGAACGTCAGCTCATTTATGCCCTGACCGGCAAAGAGCTGCCGGCCGGGAAGCTGCCGGCGGATGTGGGCTGTGTCATTTTCAACGCCGAAACGGCGGCGGCTGTCTACGATGCATTCACAACCGGCTTGCCGCTCGTGCGCCGCGTGGTCACGGTGGATGGCGATGCCATCGGAGAGCCGAAAAATATCCGTGTGCCGCTTGGAACCTCGTATGAGGATATCTTCGCCTTCTGCGGCGGCTTAAAGGACAATGTGAGCCGTATCATCAGCGGCGGTCCCATGATGGGCAATGCCCAATGGGACACCGGCGCGGTCATCATGAAGAATACCTCGGCGATCCTTGTGCTTTCGGAGGAAAAGAATGCACATCCGGCGGATGCCGCCTGTATCCATTGCGGAAGATGTGTTTCGGTATGTCCCATGCACTTGATGCCCAACTATCTTGCCGCCTTTTCCAAAGTGGACAACGATGAAATGTGCGAGAAATTCCATCTTATGTCCTGTGTGGAATGCGGAAGCTGTACGTATATCTGTCCCTCGCGCGTGCCCATCGTTCAGCATATTCGCAACAAAAAGACCGAGCTTCAGATCAAACGCAAAAAAATGGCGGCCTCTGCCGCCGATAAAATGTAAGGGAGGCGAACGTATTGACGGACAATTTACAAAACCGAAGGTTCTTTAAAATGAGCGCTTCTCCGCACGTCCACAGCCCCAGAACCACGACAACGCTGATGTTGGACGTGATCCTTGCACTGGTGCCGGCCCTTATCTGGAGCGTATATGTGTTCGGACTTCGGGCATTTACTCTGACCCTTACCGGTGTCGTTTCCTGTGTGCTGTTTGAATATCTCTATCGAAAGCTCATGAAAAAGCCCTGTTCCCTCGGCGACCTGTCGGCGGTGGTGACCGGCATTCTGCTTACTTTCTGTCTGCCTGCCACCATGCCATATTGGACGGTGGTGGTCGGTGCGTTTTTTGCCATCGTCATTGTTAAGCAATTATACGGCGGTTTAGGCAAAAACGTGGTCAATCCGGCACTAGCGGCACGTGTGTTCCTGTTTTTGTCCTTTTCGGAGGAAATGGCACGCTTTGATGCGCCGCGTACCTATGGCGTGGATGCCGTCAGCGGTGCAACGCCGCTGGCACTCCTACAAAAGGGTGTGCGCCCGGAAATATCCCTATGGGATATGTTCCTTGGCGATATGCCGGGCTGCATAGGCGAGGTATCGGTCACACTGCTTCTATTAGGCGGCGTATATCTTCTGGTGCGCCGCGTGATCTCCTGGCATATTCCGGTTTCTTACCTTGCAACGGTAGCCATCCTTTCGCTTCTTTTCCATCCGGTCGGTATGGATGGCGTCACCTTTATGCTGTATGAATTATGCTCCGGCGGTCTTATCTTAGGTGCGTTCTTCATGGCGACCGACTATGTGACCAGCCCGGCCACACCGCGTGGACGCTTGATCTATGGTGTGGGCTGTGGACTTATCACGGTGTTCATCCGTTCGTTCGGCTATGCCGAGGGCGTTTCGTTTGCCATACTCATCATGAACCTGTTCACGCTTGCCTTAGATAAGCTTACCATGCCGGTACACTTCGGGGGAGGAAAGAACGATGTCGCAAAATAAGAAAACACAGACGGCGGAAAAGAATACGTCCGGAAGTGTCGGTTACATTGCCAACATCACACTTCGTCTGTTGGTCATTTGTGCGCTTGTCGCGACCCTTGTGGCAGCGGTCAATGCCCTGACTAAGGATACTATCGCGCTGAATGCCCGCAAGGCTACTGCGGAAGCCCTCACACGCATTTATGAGACGGACGGCATGGCCTTTTCGGTTGAAGAGAAGGGTTATTCCATCAGCGACGTGAATGCACAGCCTTTTGGCGTTTGCGAGGATATCACGCCGAAGGAGCCGATGGCAGATATCGATGCGGTATATGCCATTCGCCGTGCCGATGGCAGCGTATTCGGCTATTGTGTCGAAGCATCTCCCATGGGCTTCAAGGATGAGGTGGGACTGCTTATTGCGGTCACGCCGGAGGGCACGGCACGCGAGGTGCAGGTATTATCGCTTTCCGAAACCAAGGGCATTGGCGACAAGATCCTGCAAAACGACTTTTTAGATCCGTTCAAAAAGAAAAAGAGCGGCTTTTCGGAGGATCCGGCGACCGTCTCTGACATGGTCATTGCCGGAGCCACGCGCACGAGCGAGCCGGTCACCTATGCCATCGATACGGCGCTCAAGCAGGTCACTTCCATCTTAGAACAAGCCGAAACGGAGGGTGAAGTGCATGAATAACAAAAAGCAGAAAATGACCTTTGCCGCGCGGCTGTTTGAGGGATTATTCGATCAGAATCCGATCCTTGTGCAGCTGTTGGGCACCTGTCCGACGCTTGCGACCTCGACCTCCATGCAGAATGGCGTGGGCATGGGCTTATCCGCAACGGCGGTGCTGATTTTATCCAATCTGTTGATATCGTTATTGCGCAAATTCATTCCCAAGCAGGTGCGCATTGCCGCCTACATTGTCATCATTTCCGGCTTTGTGACGGCAGTCGAGCTGCTCATCAAGGCATATGTTCCGGCGTTGGATGCATCGCTTGGACTTTTCATTCCGCTCATCGTGGTCAACTGCATCATCCTCGCGCGTGCGGAAGCGTATGCTTCCAAAAATCCGCCGCTTGCTTCGATGTTGGACGGTTTATGCA
>CAZAWG010000190.1:0-3769 GCA_964488785.1 uncultured Oscillospiraceae bacterium
CATCAACCACGTTTCCACCCAATTACCGTATGCCATGACGGTTGCGGCGGTTTCGTTCGTCAGCTACATCATTGCCGGCTTTGTGCAGAACGTGTTCATTGCACTGCCGGTGGCTATTCTGCTTATGATCGGCACACTGCTTGTCATCAAGAAGCTCTCGGCCGATAAAGCAGTTGAAAAGAAGTAAGGTTGCATTAAGGCTACTTATAGCAATCCCCGGCAAGATAGCTTGCCGGGGATTGCTTTGCTTCACGCGCTCTTTGGACCTTGCCGGAGCTTTCAGTGCCTATCCATAGACGCTGAAGCACCCCGTTTCGAAGAAACCGAGAAAGCCGATCACAGCGATATGGACATTGAAGCTTGACAAAGTATGTATAGAGTGCTATAATAAGGGAAAATCAAAAGGTTCCACGGTTAAAGGAACTGACCAATGCACATTAGCAAGGAGAAAACCTATGTCCTTTTTCAACCTTTTCCGCACGGAAAAGTCCCCTGCCGACAAGCCGCTGACCCTCTCCCAAAAAGCGGCTCTTGTGTTTGCCGAGCCGCCGGTGCTTGAGACGGCGCGTCTGCAATTATGCCGTATGCTGCCGGATCATGCATCCGATATGTATGAATACTCTTCCGACCCGGAGGTAACACGCTATCTTACCTGGTCACCGCATTCCTCCCCCAAAGAAACGGAGCGGTATTTACGTATCCTACAGCGCAAATATGCCGATGGCACCTTTCACGATTGGGGACTTATCCACCGTGACACCGGAAAATTCATCGGAACCTGTGGGTACACCTCGTTCGATGAAAAAGCAAACACCGCCGAGGTTGGCTATGTGCTTGCCAAAGCCTATTGGGGCATGGGACTTGCCGCCGAAGCCGTCAAGGCGGTCATGCATTTCGGCTTTGAAGTGTTTGAGCTTGACGGCTACAACGCCAAATATATGGAAGGAAACGATGCTTCCGGGCGCGTGATGCAGAAATGCGGCATGACCTTAGAGGGCGTTTATCGGCACAGTATGTATATTAAGGGCGAATTTAAAAATATCGTTGTCTATCAGATCGACCGTGAACACTTTTATAAAACCTTCGAGAACGATCTGTTTTACCGGACATAGTGCTTTTTAGACACAAAAAGGATGGAGCATTGCCACTTTGCAGCACTCCATCCTTTTTTCTTTTTCTATTTTTACAGCACCATAAAAAGCGTTCCTGCACCGATGAGTACACACCCAATAAGGGCTTTGATGGTGAACTGCTCATGCAGAAACACAAAGGCTAAAGCAAGTGTTACGATCACACTGAGCTTGTCGATGACCACCACACGTGAGGCCTGTCCCATTTGCAGCGCCTTATAATAGCATAGCCAAGATGCACCCGTAGCAAGACCGGATAAGATCAAAAACAGCCAGCTTTTGCGCGATATTTCTGAAAGTCCGCTCTGCGCATGGGTCAAAAACACCATACCCCACGACATGAATATCACCACGACCGTGCGAATGGCCGTCGCCAAATGGGAATTGACACCCTCAACTCCGATTTTTGCCAAAATGGAGGTGAGCGACGCAAACAGCGCCGAAAGCAATGCCAGCACCAACCACATTTTTCTGCATCTTCTTCCTTTATAGCTTCTCAGCCGATGTCACGCCCCGATATACCCGCGGCACACGTGCCGATACAGCACACAATATTTCATAGGGAATGGTGCCGGCCAGTGTTGCTACCTCTTCAGCGGTAAGGCTTGCCTTTCCATCTGTTCCGAAAATGATCACATCCTCCCCTACGCACGCTTCCGGGATATCCGTCACATCGATCATGGCCATATCCATACAAATACGTCCGACCAAAGCGGCGCGTCTTCCATGGCACAGCACGCACCCCTTATCCGACAGACACCGCTTGAAGCCATCCGCATACCCGGCTCCGATGACCGCAATACGGCGCGGTCGGTCGGCTGTATACACGCAGCCATAGCTGACGCTCTCCCCGGGGGCGATGGAATGAATGTTGATGATCTTAGTCATAAAGCTCATTGCCGGACGACAGGATTTGTCTAAGTCGCCGCAGCCATACAGTGTCACGCCCATACGCACAGCGTCCAAATGCATTTCCGGAAAGCGCACGATCCCGGCGCTGTTGCAGATATGACGATAGGTCGGTTCAAGCCCTTGCTTTTTTAACAGCTCCACCGTGGCAAGAAAGCGGTCGAACTGCATCCGGGTGTAGTCTGCGCCGTCCGGCTCGTCCGCCATAGCAAAATGTGAAAACACGCCCTCACACACGGCATTTTCCGTATGGACGATGATATCCGCCGCACGCGCCAGTTCCTTCTCCAGAGCCTTCGTTTCCAACACCTTTTTTGCCGAAAAGCCGGTCCGATTCATGCCGGTATCTAATTTGATGTGCAAGCGCACGGTACGTCCGGCGGCGATATCCAGTATTTTTTTCAAATGCTCCACCGTGTCAATGGCAAGCGAAATATTCTCGGCGATGGCTTCCTCCAAAAAATCGTCTAGAATATAGCCAAGCACTAAGATCGTGCCTTGAATGCCGCCGTTGCGCAGCTCTAAGGCTTCATCGATGCCGGAGACCGTGAAAAACTCACAGCCCTCGCTCTGCAAGCGTCCCGCCACCGCCAAGGCCCCATGTCCATAGGCATCTGCCTTGACCACCGCCGCCACCTTCGCCGGTGCGCAAAGAGCGGCGGTATGGTGATAATTGGCTGCGATGATATCTAAATCAACGACTGCACGCGTTTTTTTCTCATCTGTATGTAAAAGCAAGCTTTTTCCTCTTTCCATTGGACCGGAGTCTACGAGGGAGTAGTCTCCGGCTTGAATTTTATCATTCGGATCTCAATATTTTGTGTATTTGTTTGAGCGCTAAGCAGGGAGGGTGTGCCGTTAGAGGGATCGTATTCCACACGATACTCACAGTCATCCTTTGTAAAGCTCACAAAAGCCATGTGTGCCTCGTCCTGGTCAGCACGTACAATAAAGTCCGAAGCCGGAAGCCCTTCCACCGCGTTTGCCACGTGATCCGACATGAGCTCCAAGGCAAGACTAACACGCTCTAAAGCACTTTTAGGAAGCTCTGCACGAACGCCGTCATAGGCAAGGCTAAAGCTTTCCAGCTTTCCACAAACGCTTTCAGCGCAAAGTCCGGCATACGGCTCCGGCGAAAGGAGCTCCAGACGTGTGCTGTCGCTCGACTTAGCGACCCGCGCTTCCAGAGCAACAGCCTGTTCCCTATCCCCAAAAACCACATTTATCTCGGCCGTATAGGGCGAATACAACAGCTGACAAAGCTTTTGCTTTCCGTTGTCGGAAGAACAACCACTCATCACAAGACCTAAAGCCAATAAAACGCCGCACACACCCATTTTTATGCCATATTTTTTCATGGCAACGCCTCCCCTTTTCTATTTTCAGGGAAGCAAGCGACCGATCTCCATTGCCAATTCGGACGGCAAATAGCCGCTTTCCGATATTTTGTCTTTCAAGACATCACCAGCCTTGCCGTGCAGATACACACCGCACACCGCCGCTTCAAAGGGCATAAGCGCAGACTGTGCCACAAGCCCGGCGATCACACCGGCGAGTACGTCTCCACTGCCGCCCTTGGCAAGCCCGGCGTTTCCTGTCGTATTTACAGCAAAACGACCATCCGGCGCGGCTATAACGGTTCCTGCGCCCTTAAGCACAAGAATACAGGAATGCTCTACGGCAAACGTGGTGGCGCATTCAATGCGATGATCGTTGATATAGTCCACCGT
>CAZAWG010000191.1:0-3748 GCA_964488785.1 uncultured Oscillospiraceae bacterium
TGGCTCCCCAGGCCGCCCAGATCGCCGGGGTTCTGCTTTCGCCGTATAGGCTTAACGCATAGGCAAAGGCTTTCATGTTTTCGGCATGGAGTGCCATGTTTCGGCTTTTTTCCATATCGTCCGGAGAGGTGGCACGCTGGGCATAGACATTGAACATGATAAAGCTGTCATAGCCATTGTGGTGTGCTATGCGTTCGACCGATTTCAAGGTATTGTCTAATGCATCCGGACGGGCGGTCGAGGGGTTGATACCAATGCAGATGAGCGGATTCCTGCCGCGTGTGCCGAGTATGTACCGATATTCCTCGTAATGTGGCGGCACATATAGCCAACGCTCGACGTCGTAATCTGCCTGAGGTTCGAGAGCCTGTTCGAGAGCCAGGTCAAAGGGAAGCACTGAAAGCGTTGTGGTATCGTCTACAAGGGGAATGTGCGGCATGGCGTTACTCCTGTTCGTCGTTTGCTGTATCGGGGGCAGGTTGTGCGCCGGAAAACAGCGGTTCTAAGATGGTTCCCGGAAAATAGGTTTGTAATATTTCCTCATAGGTAAATCCGGCATCTGCCATACAGCGTGCGCCAAACTGACTTAGCCCCACGCCATGACCATAGCCGTTTCCGTCAAAAACCAGAACCCTTTGTAGACCATTTGTCGTTTCTACGCCATCGGCGGTGACATAATCATATCCATCAAGGACGGTTTGCTCATGAATGCCATCGGCGGAAATGACGGTGATGACCGGCGTTAGCTCCTCGCTTGGCACATAAGCCTCGGCTATGGCGAAATTGGCACTTTTGACCAAGGATGACCCGAAAAACGAGCGTACACGGTCAGAGGTGTTGAAGGAGTAGGTTTTTCCGGCTCCATCGGTGACCGTCATATGCTCGATATACCCATTATCGGCGCGGGTATATTGGATGTCGGCGATACCATCGGTCAATCGGTCGGCATAGGTGGAGGAAATGCGCGTTGGCAGCTCTTCCGGTGTGATGATAGTCTCCCATTTGCCGTTGGGCACGTTTCGATAGTCCTCATAGGGCGTGAATACGGAGGTAAGATAGGGATAATCCTTTTCAGAGCTTCCCCAGGCGGCAGAAGCACTTTCGGTATAGCCGCCATTCGAGGAATGATAGGGCGTAGTGGCAAGTGAGCCATTATATTTAAGCACAAGTCCGGAGGTATCGGCAAGAGCTGCATCCGTCCGTTTGTTTTCCTTGGAAGCGCCGCCATAGACCTGACAATGGGTGGTGGCACAAAGGTCAAAGCCGTTTTTTGTGTGGGAGGAGGAGAGCATACTGCGAAGCGCATAGGTTCGTGCCGCAACGGCGGCGGTCTTTAGCGCCTCGGAGTGCCAAGAGGTGTACACCTCGCTGGGAAGCACACCACGCAGATAGTCCTCGATTTCCAGCTCATTGATGACCGACAGCATTCCCTCTGCGTTTAACGATATCTCAAGCGTACCGCGATAGTCCTTTTGGTCATAGGATATCAAAGTATCCGAAAGAGCAGGGCAGATGCGTATTTTTTCGGACAGCGGAACAGCGGCGACCGTCTCGTCAAACAGCGTGTTGACGTGCAGCATCCCATCTGTGGCGGCAAGAATCAACGTATTGACATCCATGACCGCCGGCTCCTCGCCATAGCCCTCGACCGACAGGCGAAAGCCGCCTTCCGCCATGAGCGTGGCTCTATCCGTGGCACTCATGCCATAGGTGAGACTCACACGAACGGGAAGTGTCTTTTCCGGCAGCTCGGCGGAAAAAGAAACGGTGCTTATACAGCCGATAAGCACCGCAAGCCCGATCATGCGTTGAATGATTTTCAAACAAAGCATAGAACGTTCCTTTCGTTTTCACTCATTCCGGGATTAAAGGAAGGCGGGAATGACTGTGATCAATGTCGAAATGATGAAAAGAGCGGCTAAAACGCATACCAAAATACGCGTACCCCATACCTTCATGTTTGCCTTTGCTTTTTTCTGTGCAGCCTTGCTTGCTGCGTTTTCTGTCTTAGCCAATGGAATATTCCCCCCTAACCAATATGTATGATTTTTCGTTTAATACTTCAATGCCACGCCCATCTCCACCGCGCGGAATAAGACAATAGGCATTGTGTTCGATGATATCGCCGTCTAAATATTCCTTTGCACCGGTGATATCGGCAATGCCCTGTCCCTCAAACGGAGAAATGACCTGTACCTCGCTGCCCGGACGAACGATCATCTCAAGCACCGATTCGGCATACAGCTTCTGTCCGTTTTCCAGCTCAAGCAGGGTGTAGGAAGCGTTTGAGACAGCTTGTGCGGGCGTTTCCGGAAGTGCTTCGGTTTCCTGCTCTTCCATACCGGCACCCGGTGTCTTTGCAACCTCCATAAGAACATCCTTTTTGAACTGAGGTAAAATGACCTCGGTCAGATAGCTGAGCGTGACAAGAGGGTCGCTTCCGTTGGAATAGGAAACAAGCGAAAGAGAAAACGCACCGATGAGCAGCGCGCACACCAGAGTGAGCGTTCCTCCTTTGAAAAAACTATGCTTCATAGCGAATCGACTCCCTTATAAACTGCTTCTATTTTAGCACATTCTGTCGAGACATTCAAGAGGAAATTCCCGGCAAAAGGAATTGTTTACACAATATTAAAAAAACAACGGTTTCTTGTGGCAAAGCCTTGCCCATCAATGAAAGCCGTTGTTTTCGGTGGGTGGTGTATCCGGAGTTTTTGCATGGTATTCTTCAAACAGGTCGTTAGGCGTGCATTCAAGGATATCGCATAATGCCTCAAGGTTTTCGAATTTGATGGCTTTTGTCTCATTGTTGACTAAATGGTTGAAATTCTGGTAACTTAACCCTAACTGAATGTAGAGCCAATATTTTGTTTTCCCTTTTTTGGCTAAAATGTCGAGTATACGCAGCTTCATTGACAAAACCCCTTATTTCCTGATAAATAATGCGCACAAGATGCATTATAGCGAAAAAAATATCTAACGTATACATGATATCTTGAAAAAGTACTTGACAAATAGACATTTAATTAATAATGTATACATTAGATAAGGAGGAAAAATATAGTAACAAAGGCTTCGATCGGATTTACGAAAAGTCGGTAAAATTATTATTTGGAGGATGAATGCATTATGAAAAAACGATTTTAGCCCTGTTCCTTGCCGTGACGTGCGCTTTTGGAGCCTATGCACCACTTGCGTCCGCCGCATCTTGATTCAACCGATTTATGCGTTGTCGAAGAGGTCTATACCAATGGCTGGGTCAAGGTGACATATCCGGTCTCCAGTGGCACCGTAACGCGCTATGCACCGGAAAGTATTTTCTTGAATACCGATTATTCGAGTGTTCGCGCAGCAACAGCTACGGGTCTAGCCCCTGCTTATCGCCGCAGCAATTTGGAGAATGTTTCCGGCAATGTCTACAGCGGTGATGCTTGTACGATTGTTGGCGAGAGCGGCGATTACTATTGTGTGATTTGTCCTTGGGGGACTTCGGATGTTACGACGGGAAAGTATATGTGTTGGATTGCTAAGAGTGCGTTTTCCAGTCTGCCGGAGTTGCCGGTCATCAAGATCCGTAAAACCTCATGGCGTGAAGATGAAAACGTTGTATTTAGCTGGAATAAATGTTCCGGTGCAGACTGCTATTCTCCAATGGTTTATGATGCTTCCGGAAATCGTGTTGCTGTCTGCTGGGGTACGAGCGACCTGCAATTCATTGCTTCTTTAAAGCCGGGTACATACTATGTAC